>CAZZAQ010000244.1:2232-6971 GCA_964652165.1 uncultured Bifidobacterium sp. | reverse complement strand
CACGCGCGTCAAGTTCCCCGACTCCACCTTGCGCCTTCTCATCACCGAGTACACGCACGAAGCGGGTGTTCGCCAGCTCGAACGGGAGATCGCCTCCCTCACCCGCAAAGCAGCCCGCAAATTCGTCGCTCGCAATGGCAGGACCGACCCTCTCGTCATCCAGCCCAAGAACCTCGTCGGCCTCCTTGGCCAGCCCCGGTTCATCCCCGACGCCGCCGAGAAGATCACCGAACACGGCATTGCCATGGGCCTGGCCTGGACGCCCATCGGCGGCGAAATCCTCTTCATCGAAGCCACCCGCATGCCCGGCAACGGCAAGCTCACCCTCACCGGCTCGCTGGGGGATGTGATGAAGGAGAGCGCCCAAACCGCGCTCAGCTACCTCCGCAGTCAGGCCAGCGCGCTTGGCCTTGCTCCCACCGAATTCAGCCGCTCCGACATCCACGTTCACGTCCCCGCCGGCGCGACCCCCAAGGACGGCCCCAGCGCCGGCAGCACCATCGTCGTCGCGCTGGCTTCGCTCCTCACACAGCGCCTGGTCCGCAGCGACCTGGCGATGACTGGGGAGATCAGCCTGCGGGGCCGCATCTTGCGCGTCGGCGGCATCAAGGAAAAAGTCCTCGCCGCCGCCCGTTCCGGCCTCAAGCAGGTCATTCTGCCCGACCAGAATAAGAACGACTGGGCCGAAGTCCCCGAGGAAGTCCGGGCCAAAATGAAGGTTCGTTTCGCCGGACACATCTCCCAACTCCTCGAATTCGCCCTGAAGCCGAAGTAAGCTGGGCGTCGTCCAAATCCGACGATGCGCTCAAGCGTCCGATCCCCCCTCACCCCGGCCCTCTCCCCCTCGGAAGGGGAGAGGGGGAACGATGGGGCCTGTGGCGGCCGAATCGGGCACGCCCGCCGCGCCGGCAGCTTCGACGGGCGCAATGGGCGCGGTCGTTGCGCTGACAGTCGAAGGACGGTTCTCTCTGCCCAGGAACCTAAAGGTAGGGCGCGCCGGCGCGCGCGGAGCGACGCGCCCTACCATCCATTCGTGGTTCAGGGTTTCAATGCGCGAATTCTTTCGGAGAATCCTCTCCCCCTCCGAGGGAGAGAGGGTCGGGGTGAGGGGGCTTCGGCGGCAAAACGACGCTCGATCCTCACGCGCCGCGTCGCCACCGCACTCTGCCTGTTGGCTCTCTTCATTCTCACTCCACCCGCCCCGGCCGGCGAATCCCGCCTGGCGCCAAACCTCGCCCCCATCCTCGACCCCGAAAAATCCGGCGCCGAACTCGCCGCCCGACTCCGTTCTGCTGTCCCGTCCGAACCTGCCGAGTTCACCGGAAAGCTCGCGATCACCACGCGAGACGACAAGGTCACCGTGATTCCGATCTTTTCCCGATTGGTCCCCGCCGAATCCAATTGGCTGGTCATCTACCGTGCGGCGGGCACTCCGGACCGCCAGGCTGAGAAGATCTCCATTACCCACCGCCCCGACGCCGCCAACAGCTATGCGCTCGCCTTGGAAACCAACCCTGCGTCTCCGACAATGCTCCCCGGCCTGGTTCGCCGCGACGATATCACTCGTCCTTTCGCCGGCTCCGACTTCTGGCTCTTCGATCTCGGCCTCGAATTCCTCCACTGGCCGCAACAGCGCGTCCTCAAACACGAAATGCGCCGCAGCCGCTCCTGCTGGGTCCTTGAAAGCGCCACACCCGCGCCCGCCCCCGGCGGCTACGCCCGCGTCGTCTCCTGGATCGACGTCGAGCACGACGGCATCCTGCGCGCCGAAGCGTACGACACAGCCGGCAAGCTGATAAAGGAATTCACTCTTGGCTCCCTTCGCAAGGTGAATGGCCGCTACCAGATTGAGAGCATGAAAATGCGCAGCCTTCGCTCAGGCAGCGAAACCGAGTTGAAGTTCGACCTCAAGCCGGAGCGTTGATGGGCGGGAAGACGGGAGAACGAGAAAACGAGAAAGCGAGAAAACGGGACAACGGGCACTCGAGAAGGCGATACTACGAGATGACAAGAGGATTGATCCAAGCTGGCTGTCCCCGCCCGGCTGCGCAGTATCCCACTTTCCCGCTTTCTCGCTTTCCCGCCTTCCCTTCTTCCCGTTTTCCGTTTCCCACGTTGCCAGCCCCTTGCCACCGACCCCCGCATCACCGCCGCGCGTGACAACCACCCCCGCCCGCTGTCTAATTGCCGATGACAGCCCTCATCAACGCACCAACCGTGGAGCCTGAGCAGACCGCACTCGACAGCGCCGATCCCGCCGCCGGTGCGCCCGCCCCCGTGCGCGTCCCCCTCGACCCGCCCGAGCTGGCTGCCATTTACGAGGAACATGCCCGGCCTATTTACTACCTGGCCTTGCGCATGCTTGGCGACCCCACCCAGGCCGAAGACGCCACCCACGACGTGTTCCTCAAAGCTTACCGAAAGCTCGGCGAATTCAAGGGCCGCTCCAGCATCCGCACCTGGCTTTACCGCATCACCATCAACCACTGCCAAAACCTCCTCCAGACCTGGCACCGCCGGCACATCTACAACACCGACGACGATTCCGTTTGGGAGCGCGCGGCTGGCTCGGCCGAAAGCCCCTTGCACCTCCTGGAGACCAAGGAACTGGGCCAGCGCATCCAGAAATCTCTCGACGCCCTCCCCGAGGAATACCGGATCCTTCTGCTCCTCGTCGCCGACGAGAAACTCAGCTACGACGAAGTGGGCGCGCTCACCGGCCAGAGCAGCGACGCCGTGCGCGGCAAGCTGCACCGCGCCCGCAAGGCCTTTGCCGCGCACTTCCGCCAGACCGCTTGAACCCCACGTCACCCTGACACCCCACGCCATGAACCCCCGCACTTCCAAGCTCCAGCACGAACAAGCACAGGAGCAAACCGCGCAAGGGCAGCAGGCCCATCAAGCCCAGAAAGCCCCGCTCGAATTTGCCGCCGCTGAAGAAGCCCTCCGCCACGACGCCGCCCAGACCGATCTCCCCCCGGCCATCGCCCAGCGGCTCCGCGACTCCATCGCCCGCGAGCCCAAGCCCGCGGCGTCGTGGTGGAAGAGGCTCCTGGGCCGGTGACCCAGACTTCAACCGTGATTCCGACTTCAACCATTTATTCGTCTGATCCGACAGATCCGTCCCCGTAAGCTTGTCGAGTCGCCCAGTGTTCCGAATTGAGACGGGAGTGTCCCGGTCCACTGTGTGAAAACGAGACACCGCTTTGCTCCGGCGCACAAAGAGGAGGCGCCAGTTGCTTGGAATCAGCGGTGGGGCGAGCGTCCCCGCGAGCCGCTGCGCCAGGGCATCCAAGCGAAGCGGCAATTGCTTGGGCGGGAGAACTGCCGTTGAGAATGCGATCAATCTTGTCGGGATGCGCGTTGACCTATCCGGCTTGCATTTCAGCACGAACGGCTTAGCCTCCGAAGCCAATGAGAAAGCTAATACGGACCGATCTTCAGTTCCGTGGCTTACTGAGCGGTTAGGCGGCATTATACGCCCAAAGCAAACCATGCACTTCTACTGGACAAACAAATCGTACCCAGAGTTGCGGGACTTGACGCCCGCTGAGCGTCGCGACGTCTCTCGCGCTTGTTGGATACGACCATTTCGCCACTGGCAGACTTGGATGGCATTTCTGAACCAGCTCATCTTTGCTTGGCTGGGCTGCGTAGTCGGGTCGCTCATAGATGGCTGGGGCCGCTCTTGGTTTGGCGCTCCTGACACCGAGATCGTCCAGGTGCGAGTACCCGTTGCCACGGTGATTTTGTTTCTGTTGGGCTGCATCATCGGCACTTTGATTTTCACGCAGGTTTACGGCCACATGCTTCGACCACACTTGAAGCGATACCTGGAGACACATCATACCGCCTAACGACAGCCGCCTTCCGCCCCGCTTCGCTGGATCGCAATGATGGATTTCAAATCTCAGAACTCACGCCCCAGCCTGCGTCCCGCCCGCCTGGGAGGCCGATGTGGCCTTACCCGGATATTTCACGTGTTTGTCGACGCGGTAGTCCTCTCTCATTAGCACCCCGCTTCAGCGGGGTGTCGGGCCGGATCGAGAGGAGAAACCGTTTCAACGGTTTCTCGCACCCTGTCAAAACCGTTGAAACGGTTTCGACGACTTCCGACGCGCAGACACCCCGCTAAAGCGGGGTGCTAATGAGACCGCCGTTTCCGCGAACAACACGGCAGTGTAGCGGCGGACTGGCGTCCGCCGCACTTCTCCTTCGGAACTGAACACATCGCAAATCACATCCACCTGCGCAGGAGATCAGCGGCGAACGCCAGTTCGCCGCTACGGCTGGGTGGTGGGTGAATCCTTTCACCATCAGCGCCGATTAGCGCCGATTAGCGGTTCAACATCCGTTCCCGCCCTCACAAGTTCCGCCGGAAGAACTCCACGATCTGCTCGGTGAGAAAACGGGTTTGCGCCTCGCCGCTGAAGCCGTGCATCTGCCCGGGCTGGATTTGTAGCTCGTACGGCTTGCGCTTCCTCGCCAGCGCGTCGATGAAGTTCATCGTGTTTTGCATGTGAACGTTGTCGTCGGCCGTGCCGTGGATGACGAGCACCCTGGATTTGAGGCGCTCCACCGCGGCCAGCGGCGAGGAGGTCTTGTAGCCGGACGGATTCTCCTGCGGCGTGCTCATGTAGCGCTCGGTGTAAATGGTGTCGTAAAACTTCCAGTCGGTCACAGGCGCGCCGGCGACGCCGCACCGGAAGGCATCGGGCGCGTGCGTCAGCGCGTAGAGC
>CAZZAQ010000244.1:0-2222 GCA_964652165.1 uncultured Bifidobacterium sp. | reverse complement strand
AACTCCAGCCCCAAATGCCGAAGCGGTTCGTGTCGACGAACGGCAGCGCGCGGAGATAGGCCAGGCCATCGAGTTGGTCGAGCAGTTCGTTGGTGCCGCAATTCTTGAAGATAGCGCTCTCCCACGCGTGGCCGCGGCCCCAGGAGCCGCGGTTGTCGAGCGACCAGACCAGGAAGCCTTGCTCGGCCAGGAGCCAGTTGCGCGTGCTGACTTGGCCGGTGACGTCGCGCACCACTTGTGCGTGCGGCCCGCCGTATACGTAAACGGCGACCGGATATTTCTTAGCGGGATCGAAGTCGCTGGGCCGGGTGAGCTGGGCGAAGAGCTTCGCGCCATCGCGCGCGGTGACTTCGTGGAACTCGGTGCGCGGCACCGCGAAGTCGCGCCAGCGGTCGGCGCGTTGATCGAGCGTCGCGACGGGCGAGCCGTCGGCGCGCAAGAGCCGGATGGCGGTGGGTCGGTTGACGGCGGAAGAGGTGACGAGCAGGTGGCGGCCGTCAGGGGAGAGCTTCTGGAAGTGCGTGCCCGGTTCGGTGGTGAGGCGCGTAAAGCCGGCGCCATCGAGGCGAACCCGGTAGACGTGACGCTCGCGGGGATCTTTTTCAGTCGCGGAGAAATAAACCCATTCCTCGGCGGGATCCACTTCGACGGGCGCGCCACTCCATCCGAGGGACATGCTGGCTTCGATTTGCCAAGGGCCGCGAGTGAGTTGACGCGGGGCAGCCGTGCCGTCGCGGCCGTGCCGGTAGCAATGCAGCCAGCCGTCGCGTTCGGAGACCCAGAGGAAATCGGTGGACTTGCGAAGCAAGCGCAGCGCGTTGAAGGCGTTGATCCAGGTCGCGTCGCGGTCGGTGAGCAAGACGCGCGGGCGGGACCGGGCGGAGTGGTCCCACGCCAGGACGGTGAGTTCGTTCTGCGCGCGATTGAGGGCCATCACAGCAAGCGTCTTGCTGTCGGCCGTCCAGTGGAATTCCGGGAGGACGTATTCGACGTTCGCGCCGAGCGGCATCCGGCGCGGTGTGCGGGGAGCCGCCACGTCGACGACGAACACGGCCGGCGTCGCGTTCGTGTCGCCGGATTCAGGATACCGCTGGCGTTGTACCGTCGGGTCGTCGACGGCCGCAAACCCCACCTGGTCACGATCATCGGCACGGCCGGGGTCGGCAAGTCCCGGCTGGTCGAGGAACTCCTAGAGGTGCTGCGCGGATCGCCGGTACCGCCCCACGTGCTGCGGGGCCGCTGTCCGGCCTACGGTGAGGGTCTCACCTACCGGCCGCTGGCACAGATGCTCCGGGCGGAGTGTGGGATCAAAGACAACGACCCCACCGCCGTCCTGCTCGAGAAACTGCGGGCCCACGTCTTCGCGACGTGCGAGCCGCTGCTCGGCGCCGACGAGAGCGAAGTTATCGTCGCCGACCTGGCTTCAGCGCTTGGCGTCAAGACGACCAGACAGGCCTCCGGCACGCCCGTCATGTCGACCCTGGTGGGCGATCGCAGCGCCGAGCCGCAGGCGCGCGAATCGAGGGGCGCGGCGGATCCGCGGTCGGCCGCCGACGCCCTGCTGCGCTCTCTACGCGCCTTCCTGATGGCCAAGGCCCGCACAGCCCCGTTGCTGCTCGTCTTCGACGACCTCCACTGGGCGGAGGAGAGTCTCCTTGACTTGCTCAGGTTGCTCATGCTGCGAGGCGGCGAGGCGCCCATCCTGCTGCTGTGTCTGGCTCGGCCCGAGCTGCAGGAACGGTACCCGGAATGGGGTGCCGGGTTGCGCAACTACACCGCCGTGGGACTCGCCCCGCTGTCGGCGGACTTCAGCCGGCGGCTGATGACCGAACTGCTCAAGAATGAAGCCACGCTCGCCGACGTACGCGACGCGATCCTCTCACGCGCCGAGGGCAACCCGTTCTTCATTCAAGAAATCCTGCGCATGCTGATCGACAGCGGCGGGCTCGTGCGTGACGAGAGCGGATGGCGCTGGGCGTCTCGACGGCCGGAGATCCGTATCCCCGATACGATCCACGGCATCCTGGCGTCTCGCCTCGACCTCCTCTCGCCGTTGGAAAAGCGGGCGATTCAGGACGCGTCGGTGGCGGGACGGGTGTTCTGGCTGGGGGCACTGGTCGCCACCAGCGAACTGACCGTGGCTGAGGCGACCGCAGGGCTCGCGCGGCTGCAGGAACGCGATCTGATCGAGGAGCGACCGGCCTCGTCGGTGGCCGGCGAGC
>CAZZAQ010000243.1:0-6975 GCA_964652165.1 uncultured Bifidobacterium sp. | reverse complement strand
CGTGAGGAGGCCGATGATGCCAACGGGGATACGAGTCCGCCTCCTCACGTCGGCGGCTACGCGCTGTGGGTGTTTCATGGGAGCACCGAATTACCCGCGTGAGAAGGTCCAGCCATGTCAGTCATGGTGTTAACGCCTGAAGATCTGTTTGAGTTGCTCGGTGGAGGTTTCCAAATCGCCCAACAGCGCGTCCCAGTCGGGCTTGAGGGTCGGGCTTTTCACGTCGCTGGCCGAGGCGCCTTCGAGCGCGCCGGCGGCTACAAGGCGGGCGACAACTTCCGGGCGATGGAGGAACTCGAACAGGCGCTGCGCCGAATCGGGATGCGGGCAGTTTCGGATCACCGCGACGGTGTTCGGAATCAGCAGCGCCTCGGCGGTCAGTGGCAAAGCGGTCAGTCGCGGGCTGTCGCGGTTTTCGGCGGCGATGTCGTCCGAGTCGGTCAGCGCGAGCCGGGCTTCGCCGCGAGCGACGAACTTTGCGGCCATGCTGTTGCCGTCGACGATGAATGGTTTGTTGGCCGCGAACGCGCGGCACCAGGCAATCCAGTTCGATTCCCCCCAGTGCTGGCGCAGCGCGAGCAGGTGAGTGGCGGTGGTGCCGAAGAGCGGATAGGCCAGGGCGACGCGGCCGCGATGGATTTCATTCGTCAGCTCGAGCAGCGATTCAGGGGGCGGAAGATTGGTGGCGCCGGCGGCCATCGCGATGCGGCGGCTGCGGAAGCCGAAGGCGGCCCAGCCATTGGTCTGGCGGAACACGCCGCGGGCGGCCAGTTGGCGGGTGCGGAGTTCCTCGTTGCCCCAGAAGACGTCGCATCGCGGATGGTCCTGCTCGGCCAGCAGCCGGTTCGCCAGCCCGACGGTTTTCACCGCTTCGCTGTCAAAGATGGCGCGGACGCGGATGCCGGTTTGCTTCTCGAAGTCCGTCAGGATCGGCTCGGAGTAGACCTGGTCCTGCGCGGCATAGATGACAACGTCCGAGCCACGAGTTCGTGTCATTCTGGGGATCAATTGAGCCCAGACCAATACAACGCTGAGTAGAAAAATGACCGCACCAAACTGCCACAGCCGCCTCGCGACCTCGGACCGTCCGAAGAAGTCCCTTGGCCAGTTGCTCGGGCGTTTTGTGGAATTCGCGTCCAAACTCACGTGGCGAGCATACCGGCAACGGCGCGGTCAAGCCAGTGCCTTGAATGGAACCGTCTCAGCCAGGACGGATTTCAGCGGCGAACGCCGGTCCGCCGCTACGAGGACATGTAGCGGCGGACTGGCGTCCGCCGCACTTCTCTTTCGGAACTACCCTGTCCCGTAAGCCACGCCAACCTTCTGAAGAGATCTGGGGCGAACGCCAGTTCGCCGCTACGAGTGATTCGGGAGGGCCAGTGGTCAAAATTGTTCGTGGACTCGGCGCGCGAAGTGCGTCTATTTTCTGGCATACGATGCAAGCCGATTCGAAAAGCTCTTTTCCTCATCGCTCCGGCCCGGGGTGGCTGGCCGCTGTGGCCGCTGTGGCCGCGCTGACCGTTGCAGTTTCCATGCTCGAAGCCACCGGCGCCGATCAACTCCCGCCGCCTGCGGCGCGCAAAGTCGATTATGCGAAGGACATCGAGCCGATCTTTTCCGCCCACTGCTACGATTGCCACGGGCCGAAGAAGCGGGAGTCCGCGTTGCACCTCGACACGCGGACCGGCGCGATGAAAGGTGGCGAGTCGTACGGCGACAAGGCCATCGTCCGTGGCGACAGCGCCCAGAGCGTGCTGGTCCAGGCCGTGGCGCACACGCACCCGGAGTTGAAGATGCCCAAGAAGGGCGAGCGGCTCACCCCCGAACAGGTCGGCCTGCTCCGCGCGTGGATTGATCAAGGCGCCGAGTGGGGCGAATCTTCCGCGACCGCGGCTGCGAAGAAAGACCCGAAAGAACATTGGGCATTCAAGCCCCCGGTGCGGCCGGTGGTGCCACGAATTAAAAATTCAAAATTTAAAATTCAGAATCCGATTGACGCGTTCGTCCTGGAGAAACTGCAGAAGGAGCGGCTCAAGCCGTCGCCCGAGGCCGACAAAGTCGTGTTGCTTCGCCGTCTTTATCTCGACCTCATCGGCTTGCCGCCGACGATTCAGGAAGTCGATGCGTTCCTGGCCGACAAGTCGTCCGAGGCCTGGGCGAAGGTGGTCGAGCAACTCCTGGCGTCGCCGCATTACGGCGAGCGCTGGGGCCGGCACTGGCTGGACGCGGCCCGTTACGCGGACAGCGACGGCTACGAGAAGGACATGTCGCGTGAGATGTGGCCGTATCGGGATTACGTGGTGAGCGCGTTCAACCGCGATTTGCCTTACGACCAATTCATCATCGAGCAACTGGCCGGCGACGAGTTGCCCAACGCCACACAGGACCAGGTTGTCGCCACAGGCTTCCTTCGCAATTCGATGGTGAACATGGAAGGGGCCATCGACCCCGAGCAGTTCCGGATGGAGGCGATGTTCGACCGGATGGATGCTCTGGGCAAAAGCGTGCTCGGCCTGACCATCCAATGCGCCCAGTGCCACAACCATAAATACGACCCGACCACGCAGGAGGAGTATTACCGGCTCTTCGCCTTCCTTAACAACGACCATGAGGCGCGGCCGGTCGTCTACTCGCCCGAGCAGCAGATGCAGATTGCGAAGCTCCGCCGCGAGATGGAAGAGATCGAAGAGGACCTGAAACATCGCGCGCCGGATTGGGAAACGCGCAGTGCCGCATGGGAGGACTCGGTGAGGCACGGCCAGCCCGAATGGACCGTGCTGACCGGCCTCGAACAGGAGGGCGACAAGGCCCAGCGTTATGAATTGCTCAAGGATGGCTCGCTCCTCGCGATGGGCTACGCGCCGACGAAGTTCACGCAATGGTTCCGCGTCACCAACGACCTGAGCGACGTCGCGGGCTTCCGCCTCGAATTGCTCAACGATCCGAGCCTGCCATACGGCGGGCCGGGGCGGGCGTTCAATGGCACCTGCGCGCTGTCCGAGTTCAACGTCGAGGTCACTGATCTCAAGGCGCCGACCAACAAGGTGAAGATGAAGTGGGCCAGCGCCAGCGCGGACGTCGAGCAACCGGAGCGCAAGCTCGAAGGCAACTACGACGACAAATCCACCAATGCCCGCACGACCGGCCCGATCCAATTCGCCATTGACGGCGATGACAAAACGGCTTGGGGCATCAACATCGGTCCCGGCCGAAGGAACCAGGAGCGCAAAGCCGTGTTCAGCGCCGAGAAACCGGCCGGCTACGGTTCGAACACCTATTGGCGGATCGGGCTGAACCAGAACCACGGCGGTTGGAACAGCGACGATCACATGAACAACAACCTCGGCCGCTTCCGCCTCAGCACCACCAAAGCCAGCGGCGAACTGAAGGCCGACCCGTTGCCCAAAAAGGTCCGCGACATTCTTACGAGCTTGCCGCGCGACCGGCGCAGCCGCGTGCAGACCGCGACCGTTTTCAGTTACTGGCGCACGACTGTTCCCGAGTGGAAGGAAGCCAATGCGCGAATCGAAAAGCTTTGGCAGGAATGGCCTGACGGAGCGACCAGCATGACGCTGGAAGCCGGCAAGGACCGCATGACGACTGTCCTCAAGCGCGGCGACTGGCTCAAGCCGACCCAGCCCGTCGCGACCGGCACGCCGGCGTTCCTGCATCCGCTGCGGAAGGACGCAGACTCCTCGCGCCTCACGTTGGCGCGCTGGCTGGCGGACAAGAAATCCCCGACGACGGCCCGCGTGTTCGTGAACCGCGTCTGGCAGGCCTACTTCGGCGTGGGCATCGTGAACACTTCCGAGGATTTCGGCATGCAGGCCGACGCGCCGAGCCATCCGGAGCTGCTCGACTGGCTGGCGTGCGAGTTCATGGAACCGACCCTATTAGTTGAGAGCAGATCTGAGTTGAGAGTTGAGAGTCGAAAGTCGGGTGGCGGAGCGGATTCTCTCAACTCTCAACACAAGATCCTCTCAACTCCCTGGTCCATCAAGCATCTCCACCGACTCATCGTCCACAGCGCGACTTACAAGCAGAGCAGCAAGGTGTCGCCGGAACTCTTCGCCCGCGATCCTTACAACCGCCTTCTCGCGCGCGGCCCGCGGTTCCGAGTCGAGGGGGAAATTGTCCGGGACATCGCGCTGGCGGCCAGCGGCCTGTTGAACCCGAAAGTCGGCGGGCGCGCGGTGATGCCGCCCGCGCCCGAGTTCCTGTTCCAGCCCCCCGCCAGCTACGCGCCCTTCCCGTGGAAGAACGAGGAGGGAGACGAGAAATACCGCCGCGGCCTCTATACGTTCCGCCGCCGCTCGACGCCGTATCCGGCGCTGCAAACCTTCGACGTGCCCAACGCCGACTTCTCCTGCGTCAAACGCCAGCGCAGCAACTCGCCGCTTCAGGCGCTGGTCTCGCTCAACGAACCAATCTTTGTCGAGTGCGCCCAGGCCCTGGCGCGGAAAACCCTCGCGGATGGCGGCAGGTCCGACGGAGAGCGGGTCAGCTACGCCTTCCGCCGCGTCCTGTCCCGCGCGCCGGATGAGGTCGAGAGGAAGGAACTCCTGGCGCTGCTGGAAAAGGAGAAGCACCGCATCGCCGACGGCTGGCTGAATGCGAGCGAAGTCTCGACGGGCAAGTCGGAGATTCCCAAGGATTTGCCCGCCGGCGTTTCGCCGGCGCAACTGGCGGCTTACACGGTGGTTTCCCGCGTGCTGCTCAATCTGGACGAGACGATCACGAAGGAGTGATCTTGGCATCCATGACGCCGTTGCTCGATCTGCCTGCTTTCCGCCGGCGCGTTCACGCCATGTCGGTCGAAACGTACCATCGCCTCGGCGAAATGGGAGCGCTGTCGGAGGACGTCGAGTTGCTACGCGGCATCGTCGTGACCAAAGCACCGAAATCCCCGCTGCACGAATTCGTGGCCCAGGTGTTAATGGAGCTGTTGCTGGCGCTCCTGCCACCTGGTTTTGAAGTGCACCCTGAGCGTCCCCTCACCCTCGGTGACTCCGAACCCGAGCCGGACTTGTCCGTTGTGAAGGGGCGTCCCCACGACTGGCTGCGCGCGCACCCGTCCACCGCCGAGCTTGTGATCGAGGTTGCCGTCACCAGCGTGGACATTGACGAGGGCAAGGCCGCCATCTACGCCGAGGCGGCGATCCCGGAGTATTGGATCGTCCAGCCTGAGGAGCGGCGGGTGATCGTCTGCCGCGAGCCGACGCCAGAGGGGTACCGGTCCCGGGCTACGTTCACTGAGGCGGACAGCTTGCGCTGCGGCAGCCTTCCCGGCGTAGAGATCGCCGTCACCGCGCTCTTTCCGCCGCGGCCATAGCCCGGACATTTCACGGACCTTCAGGGCAGTTGCGGTTGACTCTCATTAGCACCCGGCTTAAGCCGGGTGTTCGTGGCGTGCGAGAACGAGAAACCGTTTCAACGGTTTCTCGCAGGCTGTGCCTGAAGCCGCTAAAGCGGCTGAACGCGCCGACCCCGCTCATCACTTGGCTAAAGCCAGGTGCTAATGAGATCGGCTCACTATCCAGCCATGTCGCCTATGAAATGTGCAGGATAGAGTTTGGGAAGCTGGCCAATTTTCACCCCGCCGTTATTCAAACGGGGCAGGCTATTGGTCTCCCAAATTCTTCGGGAAATATTGTAGGGAATAGAATAGAGGGCTGGCGCGTCCCACCGGGTGGCACGAAGTGCCCGGGTGGGTAGCGGGTCGATCTGACGGACAGAAACATTTTCACGGACCGCGACGAAAGTCTTTTGAGTTGCGCCGGGAACAAGGATCCGGCAGTGTGATGGTAGAACCAAATGACCGCCGAAGAAGAGAGGTACTTATGAAATCCCAACGGAAGCAACGAAATCCCGGAAGCGCCTGCCTGCCGGCGGCGCGGGACGCACAGGCGTTTACTCGGCTGGAACTGGCCGCGGTGCTGGCGGCATTAGGGCTGCTGGCGCTGCTGGTGCTGCCGGCGCTGGCCAACCAACGCGAGCGCTCGGCGCGCGTGCTGTGCGTGAACAACCTGCGGCTGGCCGGGCAGGCGTTTCAGCAGTGGGGCTCCGAGCAAGGCGGACGCCTGCCGTGGCGGACGCCATTGTTCGAGGGTGGCACGATGGTTTCTCCAGAGAGTGCCAACGTTTGGTTCCAGTGGTCCTGGATCTCAAATGAACTGCGGACTCCGAAGATTCTCGCATGCCCCAGCGACGCCCAGAAGACAGCGGCGAGCACGTGGAGTTTGTCTCCAGTCGGTGGGTTCCTGAACTCCAACTACCGAAACAGGGCGGTTAGTTATCTGATTGGACTCGATGTGTTGCCCGAGCATCCCGACGCTCTGGTTGCCGGAGATCGCAACGTGCGCTTCAACGTGGGCCCCTCGGATTGTTCGTCCGGCATCACCTCGGTCCCAGGACTAAGGACGGGCCCTATCGGTTCATTTGGGATTGGGGGCGAGTTGCACGTCGATGCGGGCAATTACCTCTTTAAGGACGGGCGCGTGGAAGAACTATCCAGCCGGGCCTTCGTGGCGCGGTGGGTGGCGATTTACGGCGCGCAGGATGATAATGGCAGCTCCCATTATCTGACGCCGTGAAATCGCCAAGGAGTCGTCCGCCATGAAAACGATTTTCTTTTCCGTTCTCGGCGCGCTGGCGGCGGCGACTGTCCCGACAGGAGCGCAGACCAGCGCCCTTGTCTCCGGCTCGGCGCGCCCGAGCGCCACGGGCGCCGGCGGGTCCTATCAACCGGTGTTGAGCGCGGACGGCCGGTTCGTCGCGTTCGTGAGCCAGGCGGACAACCTCGTGACGAATGACAATCTGGCGCCGTACTTGGATGTGTTCCTTCGCGACCGCGCGGGCGGCAGCATCGCCCTGGTCAGCGTCCGCGCCGACGGAGCCGGGGGCGGCGATGACAACAGCGTCGGGCCGAGCGTGTCGGCGGATGGCCGCTATGTGGCGTTCCAGAGCGCGGCGGGC
>CAZZAQ010000242.1:0-6998 GCA_964652165.1 uncultured Bifidobacterium sp. | reverse complement strand
GAGGTGGGCGGCACCGCCTGGGAAGGGACCGACTACGCGCCGATCGGCACCAACGTCGTGATCCCCGCCGGTTCGGCCACCACCAACATCACCATCCTGCCGATCGATGATCGATTTCGCGAGCGGCGCGACGTCAGCGGCGAGGAGGACGTGATTATCCAACTCCGCCCCGGCGCCAACTACCTGCTCGGTGCTGTGACCGACGGCATCATGACCATCGTGGACAACGACCCCAATGAACTGCCCTCCGTCGGCTTCATGTTGCGCTCCTCCAGCGCGCGGGAGGATGATGGGCCGCCCAGCCTGGCCCTCCTGTGGGTCAAGTGCACCGCCAACCCATTCGCGAACCAGCCGATTCAAGTCGAATACCGGATCACCGCCGGCAGCGCCTTGCCGAACGTCAATTACGTCCCCATTCCCGGCGTGACCGGCTTCCTGAATTTCGTGACGAACGTGCCGCCGCCGTTCAACGTCGAGGATGAACTGCAACCCATCATCATCACCAACCTCAACGACAACCTGGCCTCCGGGGACAAGACCTTCATCGTCACCTTGCAGAATCCCCAGCGCCACATGACGAACATCTCTCTGGTCACGAATATGGGGACCATTCTGACCAACGTAGTCATCACCCCCATTCCGACCAACGCCTACATCTCCGAGGCTCGCTCGCACACCTTTACCATCATCGACGTTGGCGTGCGGACGGTCAGCATCGTCCCCGCGGTTCCGCGCGCCTACGAAGCGGGGCCGCAGCCGGGCGCGTTCATCCTGACTCGCACCGGCCCGACCAACGCGCCGCTCACCGTGTCCTTCGCCGTGTCCGGCACAGCGTCCAGTGGCAACGACTTTGCGGAGCTCGGGACCAACGGGACGTTCACCATTCCCGCCGGCACCAATACCGCCCTGCTCGAACTCCTCCCGCTGGATGACCCGACCGAAGAAACCGCCGAATCGGTCATCGTGACCCTGCTGCCCCGGCCCGGTTACCGGGTCGGCGATCCCGCCAGCGCGACCATCATCCTGGTTTCGGACGATGGCACGCTCCAGTTCACGTCGGCGGAGTATCATGTTTTCGAGAACGCCGGGCCGGCGGTCGTTTCCGTCCTCCGTACCGGCGACACGAACCTCGCCGCATCGGTCGACTACCAAATCGCGAATGGCACGGCGAACAACCAACTCGACTTCCTCGGAACCAACGGCACGGTCAACTTCGCTCCGGGTGAAACGGTGCAGAACATTGTGGTGCCGCTGGTCAACGACATGCTGGTCGAGGATGCCGAGACGTTCACGGTGGCCCTGTCGAACCCGTCGGGGGGTGTGCCGTTGGGCGGCCAGAACACGGCCACGGTTTACATTGAGAACGACGACATCGCCTTCGTGTTCTCGACCAATTCGTTCTTTGCGAATGAGAACGCGCTCACGGGGCTCGTTACAGTCCAACGACTCGGCCTGACGAGTGAAGTGGCGACCGTTCGCTTCACGACGGCCGACAACACCGCTCGCGCCAGCAACGATTACGTCGGCACGAACATCGTGCTGACGTTTGATCCTGGCGCCACGAGCGTCGTCGCCCGGGTCCGGCTGCTCAATGACGTCTCCTTCGAGGGCGACGAGACCGTCCGGCTGTCCCTGAGCCAGCCCGGCAACAACTCGACGTTGGGCACACTCAGCAACTCGACGCTGGTGATCGTCGACGACGAATGCTCGATGGAGTTTCAGGCGCCAAACTTCGACGTGAACGAATACGCCGGCTTCGCGCAGGTCGGGGTCCACCGCAATGGCGGCACCGTCCATCCGCTGACCGTCAATTTCAGCACCCGCAATGGCACAGCCAGCAACGGGGTGGACTACACGGCCGTGAACCGGACCGTAAATTTCCGCGGAGACAGCCTGGTGCTCGACACCAACGGGAGCGGCGCACTGATGTTTCAGCCGGGCGACCGCGACCTCACTGTCCTGGTGCCGATCCTCGACGACGTGATTGGCGAGGGCAACGAGTTCTTCTTTGCCCGCCTTGCCAATCTCACCCGGCCTCCCGGCCTGCCCGCCGGCACCATCCTGTTCACGACGAACACGAACTCGACCGTGACCATTATCGACAACGAGACACCTGGAAACCTGGAGTACGAGTTCAGCGCGCTGGCCGGCGCCAACGCCCGCGTGCGCGGCATGGCCTTCCAATCCAGCCAAAAAGTCGTCTTCGGCGGCGACTTCACGGCGTTCAACGGGATTACGTTCAACCGCGTTGCCCGGCTCCAGACTTCCGGCCTGCTCGATCCCAGTTTCAACCCCGGCGCCGGCGCCAACGACTCGATTTTCGCGCTGGCGGCGCAACCGGACGACCGCGTGCTCATCGGCGGCCTGTTCACGACGGTGGACGGCGCCGGCCGCGTCCGCATCGCCAGGCTGGCGTCTGACGGCAACCTCGATGGTTCCTTCATTCCGGGCTCGGGCCCAAACAACACTGTGCGCGCCATCGCCGTGCAGGGAGATGGCCGAATCCTCATCGGCGGCGAGTTCTCGACTGTCACGGGCATCCCTCGCGCCTTCCTGGCCCGCTTGAACGCCGACGGCTCGTTCGATCCGAGTTTTAACGCCAGCGTGAACAACCCCGTTTACGCCATCGCCGTCCAGTCGGACGGCAAGGTGCTGGCCGGCGGCGCTTTTACCTCCGCGGGCGGCACGAACCGCAATTACCTGGCACGGCTCAACAGTGACGGCTCAGCCGACCTTGGGTTCGATCCCGGCACGGGTTTCAACGCCAGCGTCAACTCCATCGCCCTTCAGGTGGACGGGCGCATCCTGGTCGGCGGCGCCTTCACGACCTACCGCGCCCTGCCTCGCAACCGGCTGGCGCGCCTGAACAGCGACGCCTCGATTGAGTCCGCGTTCAACCCGGGCTCCGGTCCGAACGCAGCCGTCCACGCCGTCTCCGTCCAGCCGAACGGAAAGGTGTTCATCGGCGGCGACTTCACGACTTACAACGGAGCCGACCGCCGGTTCTTCACGCGGCTGCGCGCCGACAGCATGATCGACAGCCTGTTCAACGTTGGCAGCGGCGCCAACGGTCCCGTGCGGGCCACGCTCATTCAGAACAATTCGGCCATAATGATTGGCGGCGACTTCACCGCGGTACAGGGCATCCCGCGGGGGTACATTGCCCGGCTCCACGGCGACGAGAAGTCGAATATCGCCGGTGTCGAATTCGCGTCGGCCGTCTATCAGGTGACCGAGAACCTTGGGCCCGCCGTGATCAACGTGGTGCGCACCGGCAACACCAACCCGGCGTTTACCGTGCAGTTCTTCACCGCTGCCGGCACGGCCTCGAACCTGTTCGACTTTACCAATCGCAACGGCACCATCGCCTTCGCGCCGGGGCAGACGGTGGCCAATTTCAGCATCCCTATTGTCAATGACACTCTGTTCGAGCTGGACGAGTCGATCTTCCTGAGGCTCACCAACGCCAGCAGCCCAACCATCGATATGAGCGGCCTGACCAACGCGACGCTCTTCATCGTCGACGACGAAAAGGGCGTCCAGTTCAGCGCCGCCAGCTATTCGGTGGTGGAGGAAGCCACCAACGCGCTCATCACGGTAATCCGCTCCGGCGGACTCAATGGGGTCGCGACCGTCGATTTCCGCGCCAGTGCAGGAACCGCCGCGTCGGGCGCCGATTTCATCGGAGTGACCAACTCGCTTACGTTCACGAACGGCGAGAGCACAAAAACGATCCTCATCCCAATCCTCGATGACAATGCGTTTGAGCCGGATGAAACCGTCCTGCTCAGCTTGTTGAATCCTGTCGGCGCCACCACCAACGCGCCGTTCCAGTCGACCCTGACCATCGTCAACACCGACCAGCAGTTTGGCACGTTCACCTTTGGTTCGACGAACCGCATCAACATCATCGATGGCTCTCCCGCGCTGCCGTATCCGTCGACCCTCGACGTCTCCGGTCTGACCGGCCTTGTCTCGCGCGTGGCGGTGACGCTGGTGGGGCTGACGCACACGTTCCCGGATGACATTGACATGCTCCTGGTTGCCCCGGCGGGAACGAACGTCGTCATCCTGTCCGACGCGGGCGGCTCGTTGGATGTGTTCGGACTGACGCTGCGCCTGGAAGACGGCGCGGCGTTCTTCCTGCCGGACAACGGGCAGATTGTCAGTGGCTCTTACAAGCCCTCGAACTACGAAGGGGCTGATTCATTCAGCAGCCCGGCGCCGGGCGGCCCGTATGGGAACGCTTTCGCCGCGTTTGCCGGCGGCCCGCCGAACGGCCCGTGGTCGCTGTACGTGATGGACGATCGTGGCACAGACGTGGGCGAGGTCTTGAATGGCTGGCGGATTGAAATCACGACGGTCGATCCCTCGACCATCACCGATCTGGGCATCACGATGACCGATGCCCCCGATCCAATCCTGGGAGGCAACACGCTGACTTACACCATGATCGTCACCAACGCCGGCCCCCTCCCGGCGACCAGTGTGGCGGTGACCAACGTGCTGCCGGCCACGGTGAACTTCGCCTCGGCCTCGGCGTCGCAAGGCGCCTGCACGAATCTTTCGGGCACCGTCGTTTGTGCGCTGGGCAGCGTGCTCGTCGGGGCCACGGCCCAGGTGACCCTCAACGTGACGCCGATTTATGCCGGGTTGCTCACGAATGTGGCCACCGTCGGCTCCAGCCAGGCCGATGTGACTCCGTTGAACAGCAGCGCCACAGCCGTGACGACGGTCACCCCGGCGCCCGTTGCGGACCTGGCCGTCGGCATTTCGGACGCGCCCGATCCGCTCTTTGCGGGCAGCAACGTCACGTACACGATCCAGGTGACCAATCTCGGTCCGCTGACGGCCAGCAGCGCGGTCTTCACCGACAACCTGCCGCCGGCCCTGGGATTTGTTTCGGTGACGACCACCATCGGCTCGTGCAACGTGACCAGCAACTCGGTGAGTTGCAACCTCGGCGACATGGGCGCCGGCGCGCGGGCCGTTCTCACGGTGGTTGCCCGCACGCTGGCCTCCGGACAACTCACCAACACGGTCAGCGCCGCCTCCGGCACGCCCGACCTGACGCCCGCCTCGGCCTCGGCCGTGACCACCGCGTTGAGCGCGGCCAACCTGCTCGTTTACCAGATCGAATCCGCCGACCCGGCGCCCATCGGCAATCCGCTGACCTATACGATCGTCGTCACTAATCTCGGAGTCTCGACCGCGCGGGGAGTCAACGTCGTGGACACGTTGCCGGCGGGCGCGGCGTTCATCTCGGCGTTCCCCTCGCAGGGCGCCTGCGTGAATGTGGGCAGCGTGCTGATTTGCGATCTGGGCGCCATCGCCAGCGGCGCGGCGGCCTTCATCTCGGTCGATGTCCAGCCGCTCTCGCTCCAGCCGTTGATCAATGCCGTCACGGCGAATTCGTTCGAATTCGACCCCAACACGACCAACAACACTTCGACGGAAATCACGACGACCTTCTCGCTGGGCAACGGCATCATCATCACGCCGACGACCAACGCCATCACTCTGGCCCAGGCCGTGACCGCCTCCGGAGCGACGGGCATCCGCGTGACCTCCGTCGAGCTCCAGGCCCACCAGACCGAGGTGGCCACGTCCAGCGGCCTGTTCCAGATCGGCTCGCCGCCCTTCACCTACGGCCTGACCCGGCCGGGCATCGTGCTCAGCACCGGCAACGTGGAAGACTACGAAACCGGCCCGAACACGCTGACTGGCCAGACCACGTTCTACGGTGTCCCGGCCATTGCGGCGCAGGAGGCCCTGCTCGATCCCATTACCGGCGTCGGCGGCAATGATTTCCGGCACTTCGACGTCACCCGGCTCGATTTCTACTTCGACATGTTGCCGGGCTTCGACCGGGTCGAGTTCAAGGTCGTGTTCGGCTCCGAGGAATGGCCGGAGTATGTCGGCTCGACGTTCATTGACGGCTTCGGGATCTATCTGAACGGGTCGAATATCGCCTTCACGGCCGGATCGCCGATCAACATCAACCATCCGAACATGGCCGGGTTGCCCGGCACCGAACTGGACGGCGTGCTCGCTCCGGGCGGCAATCCAATCCTGACCTTCTCCGCCAACGTGCCGCCCAACTCGACGAGCAACCTGCTCACGTTTATCATCGCGGACACTTCGGACGCGGTGCTCGATACCACCGTTTACATTTCCTCGCTCCAGGGCGGCCAGGGCCCGAACGCCGACCTGTCGGTCTCCGTCAGCGCCGTTCCCGAGCCGGTCATCGTCGGCAGCAACCTGACCTACAACGTCTCGGTGCAGAACCGCGGCCCGAGCGACGCGACCGGGGTGATCGTGCGCGACACGCTGCCGCCCGGGGTCAACTTCGTCAGCGCGATGCCTTCGCGCGGCTCGTGCGCGCTGTCCAATACGACGGTGGTCTGCGCGCTGGGTGGCATGACGCGCTCGACGGCCGAAAGCATTGCCATTGTGGTTCAGCCGCTCGGCTCGGGCCGGATCACGAACAGCGTCTTCGTCTCGTCCGGCCTGGCCGACTTCCGGCCGACGAACGACACCGCGTCGGTCGTGAGCACGGTCAGGGATCCCGGCGAGTTCCTGAACAGCGAATTGGCCATCCTGCCGGATGCGACTCCGGCCCTGCCGTATCCGTCGGTCATCAACGTATTCGGGCTGGCGGGGGTCGTGAGCAAGGTCACGGTCAGTCTGGTCGAGCTGAGCCACACGTTCCCCGCCGATCTCGATGTGATGCTCGCCGGCCCCGCGGGCCAGCGGGTCATGCTGATGTCCGACGCGGGCGCGGGCAACGCCGTGAACGGCGTGACCCTCAAGTTCGATGACGACGCGGCCATCACGCTGCCGCAGTCCGGTCAGATCTTCAATGGCAGCTATCGGCCGACGGACTACGAGCCGGGCGACCTCTTCGTCGCCCCCGCGCCGGGGGGACCGTTCGCGAGCGCGCTGGGCGCGTTCGTTGGCGCCAATCCGAACGGCGTTTGGTCGCTCTACGTCACGGA
>CAZZAQ010000241.1:0-7001 GCA_964652165.1 uncultured Bifidobacterium sp. | reverse complement strand
GGCCTCGAGATGGCCAGGCGCCTCAAGCCTGCCGTCATCACCCTCGACGTGATGATGCCGGGCATGGATGGCTGGGCCGTGCTGACCGCGTTGAAAGCCGACCCCGCCACGGCGGACATCCCGGTGGTGATGCTCACCATCGTCGATGACAAGAACATGGGCTTCGCGCTCGGCGCGGCGGACTACTTCACCAAACCCATCGACTGGCAGCGCCTCTCGGCGGTGCTGGCAAAGTATCGCAAGCCCGCCGCCGCCCAGACCGTGCTCATCGTGGAAGACGACGAGCGCACGCGCGAGATGCTGCGCCGTACATTGCAGAAGGAGGGCTGGCAGATTCGCGAAGCCGCCAATGGCCGGCTCGGACTCGAACAGCTTTCTCACGGCACGCCCGGTCTCATCCTGCTCGACCTGATGATGCCCGAGATGGACGGCTTCACGTTCATGAGGGAACTGCGGCGCCGGCCGGACTGCGCGCACGTCCCCGTCGTCGTCATCACCCCGAAGGATCTCACGGAAGAGGACCGTCGCCGCCTGAGCGGGGACGTCGCCCGCATCCTCGGCAAAGACGCCGCCAGCCGCGACCAACTCGTCGCCGAGGTGCGACAACTGCTGACCCAGCAGATGGAATTCCACATTTGAACCCAGCCATCGAACCCCGATGACGGGAATCGTCTGACCGGGTTGACGCGCCGCTGGTTCTTCGACGTTTTCAGTGGGTAAAGAGGCGAAGAAGCTCAAAACGCAAAGCTCAAAGCTCAAGAGAATCCTCAAGCCTCAAGCTCCAGAAGCGTCGGGCGCGGGACTGTCAGCCCGCGCATGGGTTCGGCGGATGGCCCTGCGCGAACCCTTCCGTCCGCAAGGGCAGCCCTTGGCGCTTGGCCATTGGAGCTTTTCTTGAACTTTGAGCTTTGAGCTTGGAACTTGTGGCCGCTCCTCGATCCACTGAAAACGTCGAGCAACCCGCGCCGCTTCGGCGCGCTGTCAGCCTGCGGGGGTGCTGTCAGCCTGCGTTTGAACCCGCCTTCAGTTTTCGAACCCAGCGCAGAACGGCCAGGGCCGTGGGAATCCAGCGCGCCACGTTGCGCCAGCGGCGCGCGGCCAGTATCCCCAAAGCGCCTGCTCCGAGCGCAAGCCAGGGGCCGGCGGCGCCCACTTTTTGCCGCGCTTCGTTCATCCACTCGAACCGGGCGCGAACACGGGCGCACTCGGCGCGCAGCATCGTGCGATGCAAGTCGGCCTGAACGACGAGCAGGCGCTTGCGCTCCGCAAGCTCCGTCAGTTGCCGTTTCTCTGGCATTCGCGGTCCTTTCTGAACTCGTCGAGGCATTGCGCGAACGGGGTTGGGCCGCTGCGAATCTGGTTGCGGATTTTCCACAAGACGGCGGCTCCCGCGGCGAGCGTGCCCAGCGCCAACCCGATCAAACCCAGGTAACCGGCGATGTACCACAAGTAGAGCGCCAGCGCGCCCAGCCCGACGAGCAGTCCCGCCACGATGAGTGCCAGGGCCACGACGAGCCAGACGATGACGTCCAGCGCGCGCAGCTTCTCCTCCTGCAACTCGACGGCGAACAACTCGAATCGGCTTTGCGCCAGCCGGAGCAACGCATCGCTGGCTCGCCGAATCGAGTTCAGCCAACCGCCGGACTTGTCCGATTCCTCGTCCATACCGGTTATTTGCGCGTGACCAAAACGCCAATCAACAGGCCGACGCCGAACGCGACGCCGATGGATTCATAGGGATGGGTGCGAATCACCGCGTCGGCCTTCTTCGCGGCGGCTCGCGCGGTGTCCGCGGTCTGCTCCTGCAATTGCTCGCAGGTTTCCTTGGCGCGTTCCAGCGCCGAAGAAATGCGCGCGCGGAGCTCCTTGGCTTTCTCGCTCACGTCACCCGCGGTGGCCTTGAGCAAGTCTTCCGAATCGCGGACCAGCGACTTCAAGTCCGCCATCACGCGCTGGCGGGCCAGCGTGCTGTGCGCGTGTTCCATGTTTTCGAAGTGCGTTTCCATGTTCGTTCCTTTCGCGTTTGGTGTTCAGTCGTTCGACAGAATGTCCAATTCTCCACCTCCTTCAGCCGCCGCGCAAGAATTTGCGGCGGGCCTTGATTTTCCGTTTGACCCGATCCATCGTTGCCTGTAAGCACCACGCGATTTCCGCGACGCAACCCGGGCCTGTGGCCCGCTGGCTGGCTCTCCGGCGCGCGGGGGAAAGACGGACACTGGACATGTTGAACAGCAAATCGTTTCTGGCGGTGGATTTCGGCGCCACGATCCTCAAGGTGCCGGAGTTCGAGGTCAACGAATCGGGCGGGTTGTTGCTCAAGCAGTATGGGTTCCGGTCCCTCGGCATTGACGGCACGCAGGAGGCCACGCGGGAGGGAGCCATCCAAAAGGCGCTCACTGAGTTGCTCTCGGAAAAAGGTTTCAAGGCGCGGAACGTGAACGTTTGCGCGCCGGGGTTTCACACGTTCTCGAAGTTCGTCAAGCTGCCGCCGGTGGACACGGCCAAGGTGACGCAGATCATCCAGTACGAGGCGCAGCAAAACGTTCCGTTCCCGCTCGAGGAAGTGGTGTGGGATTACCAGATTCTGGGCGCGACGCCCACGGGCGAGCTGGAGGTGTTGCTGGTGGCGATCAAGAGCGACATCGTCGAGGGGCTGTTCCGGGCGGCGGACAACGCGGGGGCGCGGCTGAACCTCGTGGATGTATCGCCGGCGGCGTTGAGCAACGCGTTCCGGTTCAACTACGGCGACCTGGAAGGCTGCACGATGCTGCTGGATATCGGCGCCAAGACGAGCAACCTGTTGTTCTTCGAAAAAGGAAACATCTACTCGCGCGGGATCAACATCGGCGCCAACTCGATCACGCAGGATTTCGCAAAGGAATCCAAGCTGAGCTACGAGCAGGCGGAACGATTGAAGGTGGAGGAGGGCTTCGTGAGCCTGGGCGGGGCCTACGAGGAGCCGGAAAACGCGCATCAGGCGGCCATCTCGAAGATCGCCCGCCAGGTGCTGACGCGGCTGCACATCCAGGTCAACCAGACGATCCAGTTTTATCGCGGCCAGCAGGGCGGCTCGCCGCCGGAGCGGTTGTTCCTCTCGGGCGGGGCGACCAGCATGGCGTACACCGCGCAGTTCTTTTCGGAGAAGCTGAACCTGCCGGTGGAGTATTTCAATCCGCTGCGCAACGTGCAGCTCGACGAGGGGCTCGACCGCGAGGAACTGGCCAAGGTGGCCCACTCGATGGGGGAGGTCGTGGGTTTGGGATTGCGCAACCTGGCCCGCTGCCCGGTGGACCTGAACCTGATGCCGAAGAGTTCGAAGAAGCGGCAGGAGTTCGGCCGGAAGAAGCCGTACCTGGCGGCGGCGGCGTTGTGCCTGATCCTGATCCTCTTCGCGGTGGCGTTGTTTTTTCAGCAGATCGCCAACGAGCGGGAGGCCGCCTTCGACAAGCTGAAGCAAATCATCGGCCCCGCCGAACAGGCCAAGTCGCAGATGGAGGACGCGTCCCGTCAGTTGAAAATCGCCCAAACACAGTGCGACCAGAATTCGGTTTGGCTGGGGGACAAGTGTTACTGGGGCTCGTTGCTCGTGGCGCTGCGCGAGGCGATGATCGCGGTCGAGGACAGGAAGGAGAAGGAGCACGGCACCAAGAACATCGGGGTGTGGGTCGAGCGGCTGGCGCCGATCATCCCGGCGGGATATTTGTCGGTGAGCATTACGCCGCCGCCGGGGATTTGCGGGAACACGAATGTCGCGGGAGGTGAGCCGCCGCCCCCACCGCCGGGCGGAGGCCCGCCTGGACCAGAACGACGGCGAGGTCGATTCCAGGACGGCGGGCCGGGTGGAGGTGGAGGAAACCGGCCCTTCCGGCAGGCGCCGTCTTCGGGCGGGCCCGAAATAGACTGCGTGTTGCTGACCTGCCGTGGGGTGAACCTGAACAGCATTGGCGCGGCGGCGAACACGGGTTTGGCGGACGCAGTGGCGGAGGAACTGAAATCTCGGACGAGCTATTTCGATGCGGTGAATACCAAGCTCGTCGGCGCCATCATCGGGATCGACACGACCAACCTCACCATCAGCTTCGAGATCCAGGTCAAGCTGGCCCGGCCCATGAAGCTCTGAACCATGGTCTGGATCAAACGCAATCTCCTGCTCGTCGTCAGCGGTCTGGTTGGGCTAATCCTGATCGGCTTCGGCACCTTCCTGGTGTTGGGCGGACTGGCCCGGAACAAGCAGCTCACCGAGGACGTCGAAGCGACGCGCAGCCGCGCCAACTCCCTGTACGATGCCAATCCGTTTCCGAGCCAGACCAACATTGCCATGGCAAAGATAGAGACCGACTCGCTGCGCGACGCCATCGCCCGGGCGCATAAATATTTCACCGCCGTGCCGCTGGACAAGCTCGACATGAAGCGGTTCATGGTGTGGCGCGATGAATCGTTAAGCGAAATGCGCGAGGCGGCGAGACGCGCGGGGACCGAGTTGCCCGCGTCGGATTACTCGTTCTCTTTCGCGACACAGCGGGGAAAAAACCAGCTCAGTCCGGATACTCTTCCGCACGTGCCGGAGCAGATGGCGGAAGTAAAGGCGCTCAGCATGATGCTGTTCGAGGCGCGCGTCAACCGCATCGGCAATATCCGCCGCGCCCGGATTTCCGCGGACGACAAGAACAGTTCCAATGCCAGCGACTACACAGATCCCAGGGTGCTCGAGGTCGTGAGCGACCCGGCGGGTCACATGGTTTCCAGCCCCTACGAGGTGACCTTTTACAGCTTCAGCGCGGAGGTGGCCGACGTGCTCAACCGGCTGTATCGTTCGCCACACGGGTTTCTCGTCAAGGCCATCCAGGTCGAACTTGAGGACAGCAAGATGGCGGACGCCGTGGGTCCCGGGTTCGGGGGGGTGAATCCACCGCCACCACCGCCGCCGCCCCGCCAATTGCCGCAGCGGTTCAATACCAACAGGGTGGCTTTGGTGGCGCCTCCCCCTAGGCCTGCAGCCAGCGACCGGCCCGTGCATCTGCTCAAGGAAAGGCGGCTCAAGGTGACGCTGCTTGTTTACGCTCTCAAGCCCGCCAAATAGCCCTGTATGGAACAACTTCGCAATTTCGGCCAGGTCTGCCGCCAGCATTACGAAAAGTTCATCCTCACGGCGGCGCTGCTCATTCTGGCCGGGGCGGTTTACTTTCTTTACGCAGCCAGCGTGGCGGAGCGGGAGAAGATCCGGGACATCCCCAAGGGCTTCGAGGGGCGCAAGGTGAAACCCGTCCAACCGGCGAACCTTGCGACCTTTAACATTGGGATCAAGCAGGTCGAAAACCCGCCCGCGCTCGATCTGGCTCGGGAACATCACTTGTTCAACCCGGTCCTGTGGGAGTCCCGCTCGGGCGGCCAACCGCAGAAGATCAAATCCACCGACGATGTTGGTCCCCGTGCCATGGTGGTCACAAGCGTCGAACCGCTGCACCTGGCGATAGCCTACGGATATCCGGCGCTCTCCGGCACGGCGCCGGACGTGACCGTGAACGGATACACGATGTACACTACTAATGAATTGTTCGCCCGCGGCCACGCCAAGCGCCTGCTCCGCTCCTATATGCCCGTCGGCACCAATACGACCCCGGCGCCGTTTTTCATCCGGGAGGTGAAGGGTGAACCGAAGGAGCCGACGGAGGTGCTCGCCGAGATGAAGGAGGGCGGAGACAAGTTCAGCTTCGCGCCGGGCAAGCCTTATTTCCGAGTCGTCGGGTACGAAGCCGAATTGCTCTACAAGCGCTCCGGGCGCAAGTACGCCGGGCTGCGCAAAGGCATGTCGATCGACATCGACGGACAAAACCACAAAATCGTAGACATCCTTCCCAACCAGGTTGTATTGTCTGACGACTCAAACGGCAAGCAATACTCCATCACAGGCGTGCCGCGGTGATGTGAAGCGATGGAGCGCGGGTCGAAGCGAGTCGTGAACATTTGAACTCATGAAGAGAATTGCCATTGCCTGCCTGTGTCTTGCCCTCCTCCCCGCAGTTTCCTTTTCGCAACCCGCCCAGGATTCGCCCGACATAAAATTGGCCGCAGATGAGTCCGCCCGGCGCGAAGCGCTGCGGATCGAACTGCGCCAGAAACTGGACGACGCGACGGCGGCTGAGAAGCGCGGCGCCTTCCTCGAAGCGGCTCGGCTCTACACCGACTGTCTTGAGATCATCAAGAAGATTGGCAGCACCGCCAGTATTGAGAACCAGGTCAAGCTGGCCCTGACCGGCTATGTCACCACGCGCACCCAGTTGGCCGATCAGGCCCAGAGGGCCCAGGATTACGTGGCGGCCGATTCTCAGTATCTGCTCATCCTCAAGGAAGACCCGAAAAACGAGGAAGTGAAGCAGCTTCGCGCGAAGAACGACGCTCTTCGCCTCAAATACGAAGGCCGCAGCCCCAACGCCGCGGCCATCGAACAATTGGGCGGCATCTACACCAACCATGTCCGCGCCGCCACGCTCGCGCAGGATGGAAAACTGTTTTTTGAGATGGGCCGGTATGACCTTGCGGAAGCCAGGCTTCGCGAAGCATTGCGGCTGGATCCTACCAGCGGGGGCGCGGATTATTATCTGAAGCTGACGCTCGACAGAAAAATGGCCCTGGCCGACAACGACAAGGAGAACCGGGATCGCGAGGAGATCCTGAAAGTCCAAAAGGCCTGGATCCCTGCCGAACGCAAAGATTTTCCGGTACCCAACCCGGTCACGCGCACGAACCTCGTTTATACAAGCAACGCCCGCCAGAAGATATTCCAGAAGCTCAGCACCATCCGGCTGGATAAGGTGAAGTTCGACGCCATCCCGCTCAACCAGGTGCTCGAGAACATCAAAAAGGACGCGACGAACCGTGACCCGGAGAAGAAAGGCATCAACTTTATCATCAGCACCACTGCCGATCCGCCGGCGGCGGGGCCGGGGCCGGCGATTGACCCGGCGACGGGCCTGCCCGTGGCGGGCGCGGCGGCAGGGGCG
>CAZZAQ010000240.1:0-7003 GCA_964652165.1 uncultured Bifidobacterium sp. | reverse complement strand
GTGAAACGGCCCGAGTCAGCGAACGGCTCGTAAATCGTAAATCCGTTCACGACTTGCCCAGCAGCTTCCACACGCGCAGCGCCTCCGTCACTCCCCAGGCTTGCGCGTCGCAGCCGCGCTGGGTGTGCGGAGCGTCCCCGTCGAGGATTTCGGGAATCTGGCCGACGCAGCCCTCCTGGAGCAATTGATCCATGCTGCCGAGATAGAGGCGGGCGGCGGCCACCGCTGCCTCGTCAAAGTCCCACGCGCGCGCCAGCGCCTCGCAGAAGACGGGCAAGGTCCACGTCCAGGCTGTGCCATTGTGGTAGGCGGGCTTGCGGCGCGTGTCTTCGTCGCCCTCGTAGCGGCCCCGGTAGGGATTCCTGGGATCATTGAGCAACTGGCCGTCCCGCCCGTGAATAGCCAGCGGCGGTGAAACGGGCAGAGGCGCCAGCGAACGCAACGCGCCCGGCACGACGAGGTGGCGCAGCGCGGCGTCCACGGTGCGCCGGGCACGTTCACCGGTCAGCAAGCCCAGGCTCACCGCCAACAGGCCGTTGCTGCGCAGGGCCGTATCCTGCTCGGCGTCTCGCGCGGGGACCGATGGCGCCGCCACGAGCAGGTCGGCGACCCAGCCTCGATCCTCGATCCAGAATTTTTCGAGCAACGACTGTTCGGCGCGCTGGGCGAGAGCGGACCATTCGTCGCCTTCGCCGCGGCCGGACAGGCGGGCGACCTGCCGCAGCAAGCGCACCCAAAGCGCCTGGATTTCCACCGGATAGCCTTCGCGCGGGGTGCCGGCAGGGAAACTGGTGTCCATCCACGTGAAGTGGCTCGGGCTCCAGACCAGCGCGGACTCGGGGTCCATCCGAATGCCATTGGGCGTGCCGTCGCGGAAGCCGCAGGCAATGGACCGCAGCACGTCGGCCACGGTGCGTCCGCGGTGATCGACCTGCGTCGCGTAAAACGCCGCGGCACGAGCGCGGTTCATCGTTTCAGCGTGTTCCTCGCAGACGACGCCGAACCAGAGCGGAGCGTCGCTCGTGTCGCGGTTGGAAGCGTCTTCGCCGCGAATCGTGTTGGGCAGCGTGCCGCGATCCTCGAAGTGCGCGAGGACCGTGAGCAACTGCTGCACTTCATCGGTCCTGCCGGCGGCCAGCAGGCCGCGGGCGCAGATGAGCGAATCGCGGCCCCAATCCAGGAACCACGGGTAGCCGGCGATGATCGTCCGGCCGCGGTCGCGCCGCGCAATGAACGCCCGCAAGGCCAGCGCCAGCTCGCGCCCGAAACGGTCGCCGCGCGGGACGTCCGCGTCGCGCAGCAGTTTTACGTCGGCGGCCTCGCGTTGCTCGACGAAGCCCTTCAATTCGGCGGCGGTCGGGTCCACGGGGTCGGCGCTGACCACCAGCGTGACAGCCTGGCCTTTGGGCAGCGGCAGCTCGAACCAGCCGGGGCTGAACACGTCGCCGTGCGCCGTCTGGCCGCGCATCGCTTCGACCGGGTGCTCGATGCGCTCGCTCCACTCGGGCTGCGGATGATAAAGGCCGTCATCGGCAAAGACGCGCAGCCGGCGGTCCACGGCGGGGGCGAACTCGAAGCCGGTTTGGTCGCGCAACGTGCGCGTGTGGGAGGCGAAATGATGTTCCGCGCCGTCGTTGCGTTGCGTCTCGGTGTGGAAGTTCCGGTCCTCGATGTCCACGCGCACCGTGAGCGATACGCGGCACTCGGGAGCCAGATCGTGTCCGGCGTGCGGCGCGCCGTCGGGCCGATGGAAGCGGAGCACCGTGACGTTGCGGCCTTCGAGCATGTCGGCGCACAGGCGCACTTCGACGGCCCGGTCGTCGCCGGCGCTGGCCAGGAAGCGCCACTGGGCGACGGGACGCGGCTCGAACTCGAGCAGGTTGCCGAGGTTGAGAGGTGTGATGAAGCCGTCGGCGTCGATCCAAACGCGGGCGCGCTTGGCGAGGACGTGGCGGTCCACGGGCAGCGCGGGGTGGAGATTCGCGCCGAGCAGGCAGTCGTACTTCGAGTAAACCTGGCCAAGGTCGACCGCCAGTCGCGCCATGCCGCCGAGGCCATTGGTGAGAAGGACGAGGGATTGCGGATTGCGGATTACGGATTGCGGATTTTCTTTCGGCAGATCGAGGTAACAGATGCGGGCCTCGACAAAGTTCGGCTCGCTGTTGTAGCGCTCCAGCTTCAAGGTCGCGCCGCCGGGCGGGCGGCCGGGGGCGAAGCTGGCGATGTGGCGGGCGCCGATGCGAATCGAGGCGACGTGTTCGGGGACGGACCCGTCCTCCTCGACGCCTGGCATGTCAGGCTTCCAGCCGGGCTCCGGCTGGAGCACGGCGCGGAACGGTTTGTCATCCTCGACCAGTAGCCAGTGGTCGTGCGGCACGAGGGTCACGCGGCTGACATTGGAGTGAGTCCACGTGACCACCGGCGCGAAGCGTTCGACCGCCGCGGCCTGCTTCAGCGCGGCGAGCGCGTCCTCCTTCACCAGCGCCGGGTCGAGGTGGCTGACGGCGGCGAGGAATGGTTTTGCGCCGGCCTGGACACGCGCGGCCATCTCGCGCCAGTCAAACGCGCTGACGTGCCGCACACGGATGCGCCGGGTGATCATGGCGATGGCCCAGGCGGCCTGTGCGCGCAGCTCGCGGTAGGCGTCGCCGGCCAGGCCGCGCGGCTCGGGCCGTTCGGCGAGGCAGAAGCACTCGGCCGCTTCGAGGAAAATCTCGATGCGGCCGGGCTGCCTTTTGATCGCGGGCCCCGGCTGGCCGAGCAGATCATGGTGAGGCGAGCCGAGTTCCTCCCACGTCTCCTGGTCCAGCGTGATCGAGCGGGCGATTTTCGGGTCGGTGTTCACGAGCACCAGCACCTGGTCGAGGCCCTCATGGGAGACGCGGCGCAAGGCCAGGATGTGATCCTCGGGCGCGCTCAGGCGCGTCAAGGCGGCGTTGTCGAAGAAGCATGGATGGTGCGCCAGCAGGCGGTTGAGCTGCGCCAGTTCGCCGACCAGGTTCGGCTCCTGGCCCCACGCCAGGCCGCGGCTGGAATGAACGTTAATCTTTTCCATCGCGAGCCACTCGACGCCACAAGTGAAGCCGAAGCCGCCGCTGACGCTGGTCAGTGCGCAGAGCCGGTTGCGCAGCAGCGACCAGTCGCGGCCGAGCTGGGCAAGCCGGTCGTTGTCGTGAGTCTCCGAGTAGTGAACATAGAGGCCGGCGCGGCGGCTTTGCTTGAGCGCGTAGTCGAGGTAGTTGGCGATTTCCTGGCGGGAAAAATTCTGGAACAGCTCGGAGTAGGCCCATTGCATCGCGCCGTCGGTAAGAAGATTCTCCGTGGCTTCCCACGAACCGCCGAGGCCCTCGAGCAGGAAGATGGTTTCCGGAAATTCCTCCTGCACGCGCGCGGTGATGTAACGCCAGGCGGGCACGGGGATCTTGTAGCCGGCGTCGCAACGGAAACCGTCCACGCCGCGCCGGCACCACTCGAGGAACACGTCGGCCATGTGTTCCCAGAGCGCGGGCTCGCGGTGGTCGAGTTCCACGAGGTCCTCCCAGACGACCCCCCAGGCGCCGGGGCAAACGAACGAGCCGTCCGCCGCGCGCAAGTACCATTCGGGATGCTGCTCGTGAAGCGTCGCCCCCCAGCCGGTGTGATTGATCACCACGTCCAGGAACACCTTCGCGCCTCGGGCGTGCGTGGCGAAGGCCAGTTCGCGGAACTGGTCCACGCCGGTCGTGCGTTTGTCGAAATCGATGAGCGCGGGATCGATGGCCAGCAGGTCCTGCGCGGCGTACGGACTGCCGAACCGGCCGAAGCGCGCGTAGGTCGTGGGCGTGGGCGTGATGGGCAGCAGGTGGAGGATGCGGCAGCCGAGTTCGCCGGTGATGAACGGGAGTTCGGCAATAAGATCCCGCAGTTTGCCGGAGGGCGGGATGACCGTAAAATCCTTCGCATCGAGCGCGCGAAGCTGCGCGTCCAGCGGCTTATGGATCGTGCTGGCGAGCTTCTTCGACGGGCCGAACATTCGCGGGAAGGCGCAGTAAAGAGTGTTGGCCGTGCGATACGCGTCGGGATGGACGCTCACGCCGAAGTCGGGTCCGTCGGGCCATTGCTGACGGCCCAGCGGATCGATGGCGTAAGCCTTGGCCCGGAAGAAGCCGACCTCGGTGAGCGACAACGAAAGCGTCCACGCGCCCGCGGCGTCCAGGCGCATCGGGATGTCGCGCCACGAGGCCAGGGCCAGTGGGGGCTTGCGGCTGTGAGCGCGGATGATTTCCTGGCGGAGCACCTCGCCTCGGCCGAGGTTGGTGCGAAGCCGGGCCAGCCAGCCTTCGGGCAAGGGGCGGCCCTCCGGTGTGCCGAGGTTGAATGAAAGCTGGTCGCCGACGAAGCGCACGAGGCGCTCGCCGGGCGCGGGGTTCATGAGAAGCTTCAGCATCCTGCAAAATCTTCCAGGCCGCCGTGCCTGTCGGCGGGAGCATGGCCGAAGCGGGGCGCGGATGCAATGGGCGTCATTGTGCCGGGGTAATCCCTCAGTCAGGTAGGGCGAGCGTACTCGCGAGCCGCTTGATTACTCAGCGTTTCTTGGCTCCGGCTCGCGAGGACGCTCGCCCCACCGGCATTCACTGAGGGATTACGTGCCGGGAGTTAGAACGGCGGGGGAAGGCGGGGGCTTTAGCCGTTGAAGGGTTGAATCGTTGAAACGTTGAATAGGAGTCGGCGCCCGCAGGGCAGGCCGAAGGCCTGTGCCATGGTAGCCGAGGGCAACGCCCTCGGAATCCGTCCAACAACCATCCTCTTGCCCCTTCGGGGGAATGGCCTTACGTGGGACCAATGGTTCACTCCCTCTCCCCCATCGGGGGAGAGGGCCGGGGTGAGGGGGAACGGTCCACGCCCAAGGTGAGCTGTCGAACTCCGCGCGTTGAACCCCTGAACCGTAGCAGCCGACGTAAGGAGGCTCCGACCGAAAGGGCTGAAAGCCCGAAAGAAAATAGCCCAGGGCAAGCGAACAAAGTGAGCGCCGCCCTGGGTCAACGAACCAACGAATCGAACAAGCCCTGTAGGGGCGGCACAATCTGGCTCAACCCAGACCACGCGAACTGAGTTGGCCGACGTCCGCTGAAAGCTTCGAATCATCTGCGGGTTCGTCGCCAAGCTCGACGACCGCGACCCGTTGCTTGAGGTCAAATCGAATTGTGAGGAGGTCGCCAGGTTCGCCGCCACGCCGACGGAAGAATGGTCCCAATCCCCACGCAGAAGTGTCCTTCGCTACCAAGTTCCCGACGTCCACCGCGTCGGCGGTCTTGAGGGTGAAGCGCCCCTGAACGTATTGGCGGATTCCGGCAGGGACGCTGACGACACCGTTCGACAGCACCGACTTGGACAGCCGGTAGCAAACTTCAATTCCTCCGTCATCTTTCCAGCCGTAGTCCCGAATGAGCTTCGACTTTGGACGCCGCGTTGCCAACGATTCGGCCAGACCCGGCGGCACAGCAGAGCCGCGAAGGCCATAGACGCCCTGAGCGAACCGTTCAATCAGTGGCGAATTGGTGAGATGAATATAAAACGTGACACGCTTCATGCCGCGTGCTGTGCAGAGGTCTTCGAGGCGCTGTCGCTCCAAAACCGGCCCGTGCTCCTTCAGAACGCCGGCGAGCGTCCGTTCAGTATCCGCGAGTGTTTCTGCCCAATCGCGGGGCGGGTCAGCAACGACGATGTTTTCCTCAACACGGCAACCGGGCAGTCGCCGGCACAGCGCGAGTAAGACTCGCTGCGGGGGAGCAAATCCCTCCCGCCGATGGTTCCGCGATACACCGACGCGCAGTTCAGAAACTGTAATTCGCGGCGCGACTGAAAGCACTTTGTCGATTTGAGTCAGCAGCGAGTTTCGTCCGACCGACGTCAACCAGAACCATCCGAATGCCTCATCAAGCCACTCGAAGTCGGCTTGTGTTTTGAGGACCTTCGCCGCGAATCCCACATCAAGCGAAGCCCCCTTGGTCTGGCGCACTTGGGCGGTCACGTCTTCGATGGTTGTGACTCCCCAGTGAGAAATTGATTTCCGAGCGGCGTATACGATGCTTCTTGCTAAGCCGTGTGATTCGGGCGGGAGTGCGTAGGTCTTGCCGTATGTGGACTCCAGTATGAAGGAACACGCACGGCCGAATATCTCTGCCGCACGCTGAATCCCTTGGAGACGGAACGCAGTGTCGGTGAGGCCCGCCGTGCCGATCTTTTCTTCGATTTCGTCCGCAGCCGTTGGTACGGACTTGGCGATGAAATCAAGGGTGCGGTCCAGAACGGGCAGAAAGAAGCGTCTCGATTTTAGGGAATCAACTTGCTTATCACAAATCTGTCTGACGCGCTCCCGCGTCAGTCCGTATTCCTTGCCAACCCTTTGAAGCGTCCGGGGTCCGTTTCCATCCCAGCCAAAGTATTTAAGAGCGGCATCACGATTGCGTGGATTTCTCTCGTGCAAGAGCGCGTCCCCAAGCTCCTCTTCCAGGGTCATCCGTGAGAGTCTCCGGATCCGCTCGTACAGTTCTTGCATGCGGTCGGTCAGAAGTACAGGGCTGATCGGAGAATGCGACGAGTTCGCTATCCGCTGTAGAACGCTCAACAGATCGCCACCCGAGACGCCGAGAGACTGAATAATGGTCCCCAATCTAGGGTCCATCACTTGAATTGCCGCCAAATTCCGGAGGCGCAAAAGGCGCTGCACCGCAGCCGCCACCTCAGGAGACGACAAGTGGGGGCGTGACAAATGGCTTTCAAGAGAGGTGAGCAAATCAACGAGGCAATTCACTCCGAACTGAGGAATGTTGAGCGCATCGCGAATTGTCAGAGCTGCCATTTTCTCGGGATTCGTCGTGTATCCAGCGCGTTTGAGACAGTTGAACGTTCGTGGCTCAAGTTGAATTACAATCGGCCACGGCTGGGCCTGAATCTGCGGGAGTTGTGTCTTATTCTAGTGTGCTTTCAAGATGAGACTAATAATCCACGGCCAGCCGGTGAG
>CAZZAQ010000239.1:0-7007 GCA_964652165.1 uncultured Bifidobacterium sp. | reverse complement strand
GGCTTCGCAATCGACCGGAACGATGTTCTCGACTTCCTCGCGCAGTTGCACGGACTGCTCGATGGCGATGAGCCCCCCGATGCGGGCTTCCGACAGGCGCTCGGCGGCCCGGATGATCACCTCGATGGCTTCGCGCTGCTCGTGCGCCGAGCCGAAGACCTGGAGGTTGCCGACCTGCGCGAGCATCTGGCGGATCTCCGGCTGGAAGATGACCAGCACCCCGATCACCGCGAACGCCGCGATGCTGCCCAGTAACCGGCCGAGCACGGTGAGTTGGAGGAAATTGGTCACCAGCGCCAGCGTGAGCACCACGACGAGAAAGCCGGTGACAATCGCCGCGCCGCGCCGGCCGCGCACGAACGTGAAGACGTAATAAAGTCCCACGGCCAGAATCAGAATTTCGATGGCGGGCCGCCAGGCTCTGTCCAGCATTTCGAGAAATTCAGGCATCGGGTGATTCCTGGTGTTGGCGGGCTATTCCAACCACGAATGGACACGAATGGACACGAATCGTTGGCCCGCGAAACACGCGAAATGCACGAAAAGGATTCTCGCCGTTCGCGTCGTTTTGCGTGTTCCGCGGGCTGTTCGGTTCGGAGAACATTCGTGTCAATTCGTGTTCATTCGTGGTTGCTTGAGTGGCTTGCCTTCAGCAGCGCCTCGGTCAGGCGCAACGCCTGCCGCGTGGCTTCGACCTCGTGCGTGCGAATGATGCTCACGCCTTGCGCCACTGCCCAGCACGCGCAAGCCAGCGAGGCGGGCAGCCGCGCCCCGGCCGCCGTGGTGCCCGCGAAGCGCCCCAGGAAGGACTTGCGCGACGCTCCCAACAGCAACGGCCGATTCCAGTTTCTAAATCTTCGCACCGCCGCGAGCAACTGCAAATTATGTTCAGCCGTCTTTCCGAAACCCAATCCGGGGTCGAGGACCACCTGCTCGGCGCTCACGCCGGCTTCTTGCAATCGCGCCAGGCGGTCGCCGAAGAATGTGTTCACTGCGCCGACCACGTCGTCATAAGCCGGCTGGTGTTGCATCGTCTGCGGCGTGCCCTGCATGTGCATGGCCACGTAGCCGGCGCGGGCTTCGGCGACGACCCGCCACATCGCCGGCTCGGCCCGGTTGGCGGCGACGTCGTTGACGATGCTGGCGCCGGCCTGGAGGGCGGCCTGGGCGACAGCCGGTTTCATCGTATCGATGGAGATGGGCGCCTTCAGTTCGCCGGCGAGCTTTTCTATCACCGGCAGCACGCGCCGCAATTCCTCCGCCTCGCTCACCGGCATCGCGCCGGGCCGTGTCGATTCCCCACCCACGTCGATGAGGTCGGCGCCCTGCGCTGTCAACGTGATGGCATGTTCGACCGCGGCGCGCGGGTCGAGGAATTGGCCGCCGTCGGAGAAGGAGTCCGGCGTCACGTTCACGATGCCCATGATCAGCGCCGGGCGCGGGAAGGTGAACGTGAAATGGCGGGCGCGGAAAATCACTGGAGAGGCGTCTGCGGCGTGCGCAGCGCGGAGACCACGGCGTCGACCAGGCTCTTGGCGATGGCGGTGACCAAACCGTCCGGCACGCCGTTTTGCGGGGCGGTGGACTGGCTGAGCATGTGGCACTGGTCGTTCACGTAATCGATGACGACGAATTCGTCCGACTCGTCCTGCGCGATTTCGCTGGAGAAAAAATTCATCCGCGTCAGCGCCGCAATTCGCCGGACGATGTCTTCGAGAGGGGCCAACCCCAGGCTCTCTCGCTCCTGCGGTGTCACGAGGCGGTAGCGATCCGTGAAGCAGTTCCACCAGCTCAACCAGACCGCGCCGAAGACGAAGAAGGCGCGGAAGTAAACCGGTTCGCCGTTCAGTTGGCGAGGGACAACGCGCCGTTGCAGCAGGTAATGGGTGTCCGGCCAGGCCGCGGCGGATCGCGCCAGGTCCGCCGCGCCGGCAGCGTCGAGCACGAGGCCCTTCCGGCCGTAGCCCATCGCGGGCTTGATCACGAAAGGGATGCCGAGCGCGGCGCGATCGGCGTCGCTGAGCTGCCATTCGCCATTGCCCGGCGCGGGCGCGATGACGGTGAGCGGCACCGGGATGCCCGCCTCGACAAGCCGGGGATGCACCCGGGCCTTGTCGAAGGCTGCCTGCGCGCGGTCCGGCGGGTCGATGACGAAGCTGCCCCGCTCGGCCGCCAGCTTCACGAGCCGGTGGTAGATTTCGTCCGGCCGGTGGTGTTCGCTGTGCATGTTGAGCAACGCGCGCGGCCAGACCTTTCCGTTCTTGAATTGTTCGAAAAAGGGATCGACCCAGAGCGGCTCCACGAGGAAGAAGTTCAGCCGCGCCTCCGCGCAGTTGCGCTGCACGCAGTGGATGAAGAAATCATCCGCGTCCAGCTTGTGAGTCATCACGAGGTCGTAGGTGCGCGTCGTCGTCACGCCGGCCAGCTTGGAGGGCGGTGATGGGGAGTCAATCGAACTGTTCGCGGGCAATCACGCCCCAACCTGCCGCTTGATCGCGTCGCAGATTTCGCGGCTCCAGTGTTCGAGGGCGGCCGGATCGCGGCCTTCGACGAGCAGACGGGCTTTCGGCTCGGTGCCGGAGTAACGCAACAAAACGCGCCCGCCTTCCGCCCCGAGCGCGGACTCGGCCTTTGCCACGAGCTTCACGACGCCTTCCAGTTTATCGAACGGCACTTTCTCGCGCACCTTCACGTTCGTGACGAGTTGCGGGAATCGGGTCCAGCACTGGCGCAACTGCGAGAGCGGCACGCCCTTGGCCTGCATGATGCGCAAAATCTGGAGCGCCGCCACGAGGCCGTCACCGGTCGTGCTATGGTCGCGGAAAATCAAGTGTCCGCTCTGCTCGCCGCCCAGATTGAATCCGCCGCGCAGCATTTCCTCGATGACGTGCTTGTCGCCAACGGGCGTGCGAACGACGTGCCCGCCGGCTTGCTTGATGGCCGCGTCCACGCCGGCGTTGCTCATCACCGTGGCGACGACGGTTTTCTTGGCGAGGCTTTCGTGGGCGAGCATCTCGATGCCGGCGATGACGAGAAGGTCGTCACCGTCGAGCAGCGCGCCGGATTCGTCGCACATCACGACGCGGTCGGCGTCGCCGTCGTGCGCGATGCCCAAATGCGCGCCCCATTGGCGGACCTTCGCGCAAAGCAATTCGGGAAACATCGAGCCGCAGTCCTTGTTGATGTTCGATCCGTCGGGTTGGTTGCCGAAAACCATCACCTCGGCGCCGAGTTCGCGCAGGACGCAAGGTGTGGATTTGTAGGCCGCCCCGTGCGCGCAATCGACGACGACGCGCGTGCCTTCCAGCGTGAGGCCGCGCGGGAAGGAGGACTTGGCGAACTCGATGTAGCGGCCAAGCGCGTCGTCGATACGCACGGCCTTGCCGATGGCCCCGGCAGTCGGGCGGACGTCCTCGATCCGCCCGCTGAAGACCAGTTCTTCGATCTCTCGCTCGACGTCGTCGTCGAGTTTGTAGCCGTCGGCCCGGAAGAATTTGATACCGTTGTCGGCGTAGGGATTATGGCTGGCGGTGATGACGATGCCGGCGTCGGCGCGCAGGCTGCGCGTGGCATAGGCGACGCCCGGCGACGGCAGCGGCCCGATGAACAGCACGTCCACCCCCATCGACAGGATGCCGGAACTGATGGCGTTTTCGAGCATGTAACCCGACAGGCGCGTGTCCTTGCCAATGACCAGTCGGTGCCGGCCGCGGCCGCGAGACTGGGCGTGGAGGTTCTTGAAGACGTGCGCCGCGGCGCGTCCGAGCTTGAGGGCGGTCTCCGCCGTCACCGGCTCGATGTTCGCGGTGCCGCGCACACCGTCGGTGCCGAAGATTTTCCGAGTGCCGTTCGTCATGCAGGCTGATCGGTCAGTTTGGGGGATGCGTTACTGAGGAGTCCATGGGCTGAACGACAGTTTGCGAGTTGCGGCCAGTGATTTTGGACTGCGGTGGCAAGCGCAGCGCGACACCGCTTTGACTCGTATTGCCAAGGATAGGCCCGGAGCCAAAGCGCCGTCGTTGCTGCGCTCTGCCGGCGCACTCCATGAAGCTTGGGTGTCGTCCGCGCCGCGGACTCCTGAGTAAGATCTGCAATCAATGCTCTCATTCCAATCCACAGGCTTTGCGCGCGCGCTGCAAGACCGGCTGTGCCACGGCGCGGGCGCGGGCGGCGCCGTCGTTGAGCACCTGGTTCACGTAGCCGAGGTCGCCGGCCAGTTCGGCGCGGCGGGCGCGGGCGGCGGCGAAGTAGCTCCAGCAGTGCTCGAACAGTCCCTTCTTCAAGTCGCCGTAGCCGAGGCCGCCCGCGCGCAGGCGATCTTCGAAGTCGCTCGCGACGGCTGGCGAAGCGACGAGTTTCAGGAGTTGGATGGCGAGATTCTTCTCGGCGTCGGGTTTCGGTTCCTGCGGCGTACGGCTGTCCATCACGAGGCCCATGATTTGTTTCCGGATAACTTTTTCGTCGCCAAAGATTTCGATAGTGTTGCCATAGCTCTTGCTCATCTTCTGCCCGTCGGTGCCTGGCACAGCCGCGACCTCCTCCCGGATGCGCGGCTCGGGCAGCACGAAAGTCTGGCCGTATAGTTCGTTGAATTTGATCGCGATGTCGCGCGTAACTTCGACGTGCTGCTTCTGGTCCCGGCCGACCGGAACGACATTCGAGTCGAAGATGAGTATGTCCGCGGCCATGAGGACCGGATAGGCGAACAGTCCGTGCATCGGCGCGATGCCCCTGGCCAGCTTGTCCTTGTACGAATGGCACTTCTCCAGCAGGCTCATCGGCGTCACCGTGGTGAGCAGCCAGGTGAGTTCGGTGACTTCGGGCACGGCGGATTGAATCCAGAAGGCGCTGCGCTTCGGATCCAGGCCGCAGGCCAGAAAATCCAGCGCGACTTCGATCGTATGACGGCGACGGTCGTCGGCGTCGGACAGCGAGGTCATCGAGTGATAGTTGGCGATGAAGTAAAAGGCCTCGCCCTGCTCCTGTAGCTCGATGGCCGGGCGCATCATCCCGAAGTAATTGCCGAGGTGCAGCGTGCCGCTGGGCTGGATGCCAGACAGAATTCTCACGCGGCAACGCTAGCAAGCGGTTGTGAGCGGTTCAAACGATTTGGCGCGGAGGGGCGCTCACAGGGCGCAGCTTGCGACAAGATGTGCCCGGCGTTGCGCCCGAGGCCGGAGTGTGGGTTCAATGCCGGCGCAAGCCCGCATGCCCGAGCCCAACGCCAGCCGTTCCAAGCTGATCCTGTTCGAGGACGAGCATCTGCTCGTCGTGAACAAGCCGGCGGGCTGGAACACCCATGCCCCGTCGCCGTTCGCGGGCGAGGGAGTCTACGACTGGCTGCGGCACCGCGAGCCGCGCTGGGCGGCGCTGGCCATCATCCACCGGCTCGACCGGGAGACGAGCGGCGTCCTGGTCTTCGCGAAGAGCCAAGAGGCGAACCGGTCGCTGACAGCGCAGTTCACGGGACATTCGGTGAGCAAGCGATACCTCCTGGTCACGGATCGGCCGGTGAAGCGCCGCGAGTTCACCATCGTCTCCACGCTGGTTCGCGCCGGCGAGAGATACCGAACCAGTCCTGCCGGCACGGGCGGGGAGCGGGCGGAGACCCGCTTCCGCGTGCGCGAGACGGCCTCCGGCCGGACGTGGGTCGAGGCCGAGCCGATCACGGGCCGTACGCACCAGATTCGCGTCCATGCGGCGGAGAACGGCTTTCCAGTGCTGGGCGACACGCTCTACGGCGGCACGGCCGCGGCGCGAGTGCATCTGCACGCGGCGGAACTGACGCTGCGGCATCCGGCCACGAGCGAACCAATCACCTTCGCAGCGCCGGCCAACTTTGAGGAAGATTCGAGACTGGCATTGCGCGAGGCGGTGATTGATCCGGCCGAGACAAACGCGTTCCGGCTCATTCACGGGGAAGCGGACGGCTGGCCCGGCTGGCACGTCGACCGGCTTGGCGAGTTCGTGCTATCGCAATCGGCGAAGCCACTCACCGTTCCCCAACTCGACCGCCTCCGCTCGCTGCTCGAGGCAACACGCAACACGCAACACGCAACACGCGGCGTCTGCCACAAAATCCTCAACCCACAAATACGCAAAGCCTCGCCGGCCGAAGCGGCACCGCAACAGGTCCTTGGCGAGGCTGCGCCGGAGCGATTTGAGATTCGCGAGAACGGCGTGCGCTTCGAGCTGAGTTTCAGCGAGGGCTATTCCGTCGGCGTGTTTCTCGACCAACGGGACAACCGGCGGCGCTTTTTGACCGGCCACGTTGCCGCAGGGTTCCCGCTTTGGAACGCCGGACTCCGATCCGGCGCGCCGCACGTCCTGAACACTTTCGCCTACACCTGCGGGTTCTCCGTTTGCGCTGCGAAAGCGGGTGCGTGCACGACGAGCCTCGACCTGTCGAAGAAGTATCTGGAATGGGGTCGACGGAACTTCGCGCTGAACGGACTGGGCGCAGGGGGACACGAGTTCCTTTTCGGCGACGCGTTCGATTGGCTGAGGCGTCTGGCGAAAAAGGGGCGGACGTTCGACGCGGTGGCGCTCGATCCGCCGACGTTCTCGCAGTCGAAGGCGAGCGGAATTTTCCGGGCGGAAAAGGATTACGGGCGGCTCGTGGCGACGGCGCTGCCGGTGCTGAAGCCGGGCGGCACATTGTTCGCGTCAAGCAACGCCGCGTCGCTGCGGCCGGAGGAATTTCTGCGGCAGATTGAGTCAGCGGTCGAGAACTCGGGGCGGCGGATTCTCCAGCGGCACTACGCGCCGCAGCCTCCGGACTTCCCGATCACGCGGGAGGCGCCGGGGTATCTGAAGACGGTTTGGCTGAGGATTGGGGGAGTGGAGAGTGGAATGATGGAGTGATGGAGTGATGGAGTGATGGAGTGATGGAGTATTGGGGTAATGGAGTATTGGAGTATTGGAGTAATGGAGTATTGGAATATTGCGTTGCGCATCGGCCCGCGTTTTCCATTACCCCATCACTTCATCACTCCATCATTCCAATA
>CAZZAQ010000238.1:4924-7020 GCA_964652165.1 uncultured Bifidobacterium sp. | reverse complement strand
GCCCGTGTCCGCTCGAGGCTCCAACGACTTTCCACATCGACGACCGTGAGTCTCGGTCCATCGCGGGCGGCGGATGAGGCATCGGAGACCAACCTGCTCGGCTTCTGGTCGAAGGGCGACGTGGACCGCTACGCGTTCCTGCGCCTCCTCGAGACGAAACTGGCCAAAGCCGGTTGGACCCGCAGGACGGACACAGGCTGGGGCGACCATGATTACGAACTCGCGGTCAGCGCCTGTGCCCGCCTGCGGCTGACCACGGTGACGGAGGAGCTGGAGTTGGGCCGGAGAACTTTCCGCTGCCGGTTGGAAAGTATGTGGTCCGCGCCGGCCCGGGGGCTCTTCTGGATCGCGTGTGGAATCGTCGTCGCCCTCATCGCGCTGTTGGCTCAGACCGAGCCGTGGCTTTGGATGTCCGCAATGGTGCTTCCTCTGTTGCACGGCTGGTTTGAAACCGACCGACGCCTGCTGCACACGGCCGCCCACGCGTTAATTGAGGAGACGGCGCGCGAATACGGGTTGGTGAAGCTACGGCCGCCCCGGCCAGAAGCTGGCACCAACAAGGTTGCTGAACTCTCCCAGGTGTAAATGAAAGCTTCGGGGAATTGGTGCACGCTGCAGGGATTGAACCTGCGACCCCACCCGTGTGAAGGGTATGCTCTACCGCTGAGCTAAGCGTGCGGCGCCCGAGTCAAAAACTACGGCCGGCCTCGGGTCGGTTCAAGGCTTTCTTTGGCGCAACGTCGCGATGCGTCGTGGCCGCAACCCAATTTGGCTCTCTTCCATCCGATGGAAGCGCGAGCTGAGGAGAAGCGGCGCAACGGGCATTCTTGTGTCACGTTTGTTCCCCAAACCGGCAGGCGTTGGATTGTTTCCGGAACCTGAGATCTATTGCCTGGCGCCCGCCAGTCGCTCCAGTCTTCGCAACTGCCACTTCACCGTCTCACTCGGGGTCCATTCGTCGAACCGTCCCAGCCGGCGCAGCACCTGCGGGTTCGCCAGGGACCGCGGCAGACCGCCCGTGCAGACTCGCGCGACTTCCTTTGCTGCCGTCCGTTGAAGCTGCGCTTGGGCCTCCTCGGAATACCAGGCGACATGATCCGTAAGCACCACTCGGGGATGCGATCGCAGCGGCGACCCTTTTGGCAATGGCTCCTCCTCGAATACATCCAGCCCCGCCATCGCCAACCGGCCGGCATCCAGCGCCTCCAGCAACGCCTCCGTCTCCACCACCGGCCCGCGCGCCGTGTTCACGAGCACCGCCCCCGGTTTCAGCAGTCCAAGCGTTCGCGAGTTGATCAAGTGCTTCGTCTCCGGCAACAGCGGACAGTGCAACGTCACGTAATCCGATTCCTGGCAGAGTCTGTCCAAGTCCACTAACTCCACCCCTAGCCCCGTCGCCACGGCCGCGTCCACGAATGGGTCCGCTGCCAGCAACCGCACGCCCCACCCCGACATTTTCCGCGCCACCGTGCGGCCGATGTTGCCCAGCCCTACGATTCCCAGCGTGCGCCCCGCCACGCGCCAGAGTGGCTGGTTCCGATGCACGTCCCACGCCGCCGACCCCACCATCTTCCTGTGCGTCTCCACCACGCGCCGTACGCACGCCAGCCACAGTGCGATGGCGTGCGTCGACACCTCATCCATCCCGTACTCCGGGGTGTGCCCCACAATGATTCCCTGCGCCGTCGCCGCATCGACGTCCACGTTGTCCGTGCCGACCCCGTAGCGGACGAGGATCTTGCACCGTCGAAACCGTCGCAACATCTGCGCCGACGCTTCGACGCGGCGCAACATCACTCCTTCCGCCACCTCGCAAAGCCCCAGCGCCTCCTCCAGCGGCCGGTCACTCGCATCGATGAACTCCCCGCCTGCCGCCGTGATGATCCCGCGCTCGATCTCCGACGACGCGTACCCGTGTTCGATGAGGACTGCTTTGAAGCTGGCCATGCGCCGGGCAGTCTCCCCGCCCGCGGGCTGAAGCTCAAGACGGGACCGTTGTGAAGCTCACCCTGAATTGAGGTGAGAATTCTCCCAAGAAAAACTTCGCGCATTGAACCCCAGAACCGCGGTAGGGACGCGCTGCCGCGCGTCCAGGC
>CAZZAQ010000238.1:0-4824 GCA_964652165.1 uncultured Bifidobacterium sp. | reverse complement strand
CGACAACATTTCCGACAAAGGGAACGTCAGTGAAGGAAGCGCTAAACACATACCGACCAGCAGGTCAGCCCTGCCACTTTCATGGGGAGGAGTAAGGATGGCCCGCGACCTCACGGTCGCAGCTACACCTTACTGAGTTTTTCATTTCCCAATCCGCCGTTCTTCGCCACGATTGGCCGCCATGCGCGAGCCGTCCCTGAAGTTCCTCGAAAAACTCATCAACACACCCAGCCCGACCGGCTTCGAGACCCGCGGCCAGCGGGTCTGGCTCGATTATGTGAAGCCGTTCGCCGACGCCACGGAAACCGACGCCTACGGTAACGCCGTCGCCTGGTTCAACAAGGGCGGCTCGCCGCGCCTGATGCTGGCGGCGCACGCCGACGAAATCGCCATGTCGGTCAATTACATCGACGAGAACGGCTACATTTCCGTGCGCCGCATGGGCGGCATCGACCCGGCGATTACGAAGGCCCAGCGCGTCGTCATCCACACCCGCAACGGGCCGGTCAAGGGCGTCGTCGGCAACGTGGCCATTCACCTGATGAAACTGGAGGGCGAACCCAAGCTGCCCAAGATTCACGACCTGTTCATCGACATTGGCGTCGCCAGCCGCAAGGCCGCCGAAAAACTCGTGCGCATCGGCGATCCGATCACGCTGGCCGACCAGTTTGATTTGTTGCGCAACGATCTCGCGGTCGCCCGCGCATTCGACAACCGCATCGGCACGTTCGCCGTCGCCGAGGCCGTCCGGCTCCTGGGGGAGTCCGCGAAGAAATGCCACGCCGAGGTGTGCGCCGTCTCGAACCTGATGGAGGAAATCGGCTGCCTGGGCGCCCGCCAGATCGCCTACGCCCTCAAGCCGGACGTGGCGCTGGTGGTCGATGTGACGCACGCGACCGATTACCCGACCGTAAGCAAGGCGCAGCACGGTGACATCCATTTGGGCAAAGGCCCCACGCTCAGTCACGGCGGGCCGAACCACCTCGAGGTCGTCGCACGCATCGAAAAGGTCGCGCGCAACGCCGGCATCCCGCTCCAGCACGAGGCCATCTCGTCCACCAGCGGCACGGACACGGACGTGATTTTCTGGACGCGCGGCGGCATTCCCTCGGCGCTCATCAGCCTGCCGAACCGCTACATGCACTCGCCCGTCGAGGTCGTGAATCTGCGCGACCTGGAGCAAATCCCCAAGTTGATGGCGGCGTTCGCGGTGTCGCTGAAGAAGGGCGAACGGTTCAAGGTGAAGGTTTAATCCCGGCCGCGCAAAAACCGCGTGAAAGAATGGCCGCCATTGAACGATGCAGGCGATTTGCCGCCTGGCCTTCACCTGGCCACGCTGGCCGAAGTCATAGAGCGTTTTGGCAAGAGCACTCCCCGCCGGGCGACGGTGGCGCGGCGTCTCGGACGGATTTATGCCCTCGTCCGCGCCACAGGTCATCTGGCCCGTTTCATCATCTTCGGCTCATTCGTCACCGCCAGGACTGAGCCGAACGATGTGGACATTTTTCTCCTGATGGACGACGCTTTCGACGTGAGCAAAGTCACGGGCGAATCGGCCATCGTGTTCGACCATCTCGCCGCGCAGGATTACGCGGGTGCCAGCATCTTCTGGCTCCGTCGTCTGGCGACACTGGGTGGCGAACAGGCCGCCATTGAGGATTGGCAAATCAAACGCGACGGCGCCCGCCGCGGCGTCGTGGAGGTAACAGCGCCATGATCCAAAGCGAACAGGAATACCGGACCGCGCTCCAGCGCATTGAGCGGTTCCAACGGCAGGTCGAGCAACTCCGAAAAGCCGAGACCAACCCCGACAGTTACCGCCTTTCGGCCAGTGGCTATCTCGCCGAGTTGGACCGGATGCAACTGGAAGTGCGCGAATACCTCTGGACCCACCCCGCCGAGCAGCCCGGCATTGCCATCGCCGGCTAACCGCTTTCTGAGGGCCGTGCAAAGACCGGCTCCGTGCCTATGGCATCGCCCAGCCAGTGCTGAAACGTCCACCGCGGTGCGGGGTTGGACATGACCGCCGCCGTCCCGTTGCCCAAGTCAGATCGCTTCAAGAGCGGCGGCTACTTCTCCAGCGCCTCTTTGAGCGTCTCGACGGGCTTGTGCTTGCGCCTGGCTGTCGACGCGACGGCTTCCGGGAGAATGATCTTGAAGATGAAGTTGCCGATCCAGTCCTGGAGGTCCTCTTCCGTCTTGATGCCCTGCACGAGTTCGTCGCGGATGTTCACATCGATCTGGCGGCTCCGAGAGGGTTTCTGCCTGTCCGTGTAGTTGATTCGCCCGATGGTGAGCCGCAGAGCTTCAATGCCGGCGAATTCGAGCCTCCGCTCGTTGCGGTTCGTGCGCGCGGCGTTGCGCTCGGTCATTTCCTTCTCGACCTTCTCGATGTTCCACCGGCCGGCGGCATCGCGGATGACGTTCAACTCGGCGAGGTTTACCCGGAGTTGCTTGAAGCGCAACTTGCCCTGGGCCGCGAGTTCCGAGTCGAACTCGACGAGCAAGTCCGGCACGTCGAGCAGCACCGAGTCGCCGAACTCGGGATAGTTGTGGAGCTTGAAGCCCTGCATCTGGATGGCGGGCGTGCGCAAGCCGGTCTTGAAGTTCGCGATCTCGACGCGCATGCCCGTGCAGGCCTGGAGAGTCTTCCGCGCTGCCAGCTTGAGGATGGAATCGCGACAGAGCAACCCGAGCACCGCCACCCCGAGCAGCACTCCGAGAACCGCAATGAGCCAGCGGAGAGGCTTTCTGAATTTGTGCAACATGGCCGTGCAATGCAGAGAGCCAAGCTCAAAGTTCAAAGCTCAGAATAAGATCCAAGTGCAAAGGGGCGCATCCTGACACTGCCCCCAGGCTTCTCCCTCTCCCCGCGACGCAGGAGCGGGGAGAGGGCCGGGGAGAGGGGTGATCGCTGGACCCGACGGCCCTCCTCTCCCCGACCCTCTCCTCCCTCGGAGGGAGGAGAGGGAGTCCGCTGGCGGCGAACGGGGGGCAGTGTCAAGATGCGCCCAGTGCAAAGCTCCACCTGTGACCGCGTGACAAGGTTTGGAGCTTTTTCAGTGGAGCTTCTTTTGGGCTTTGAGCTTGGAATCTTGAGCTTCACCTCCGTTCCATCCTGAGCGCGAGTTGATCCGTCGCCCCTCACAATTCGACGTCCTCGGGACGCACTTCGAGGCACTCGTCTTGATCTTCCCAGACAATCGCCGGGTAGTGTTCGAGGAATTTCGGCACGAGCACTTTGCCCGCTTCGGCCAGCAGACCCTCGACGGCGATCGCGGCGTCCTCGAGTTTACCCTCGTAACTGCGGGCCCGCTTGCGTTCGGCGTCGCTCCAATGAGCGACCTGGTGCAGCGGCGCGTAGCGTTCGGCCCAATCGCGCGCCGCCACTTGCAGGTCCCCGGGCGTCGCTTCCCACGTCACTGCGCTGTCGCCGCAATGCTGGCAGATGAGACCGTTTTCAATCACATCGCGGGTGAACAGCGGAAGCAACGGCGCCCGGCAGCACTCGGATTCGGCGTAGGCGGCCGGAGGCGTGGCCAGCCGCTTGAGCCAGATTTGGCGTTCGTGAGCCAGTTGCGCCGCCAGCCGGTAGGCGCCGAGCAGCGGGTGCGACAGCCGCCAGGCGCGCCCTTCGACTTGCCCGAGGGTCTGGCACAACCAGCGGGCCAGTGTCTGGTCGTCGAAATCGCTGAACGCCGTGGCGTATTCCTTCCACAACCGATCCAAAGGTGCGTCCGAATAGGAGGACATGGAGGGGGAGGATGGGCGGGGGCAGGCGAAGAGTAAAACGTAAAACGTAAAACGTAAAAGCGGCAGGATGGCGTGATGCGTGATGCGTGAAGTAACAGCCCGACATCCATTGCGCTCATCACGCATTACGCATCACGCAACACGGAATACGGAACACGGAACACGCTTTCCCCCTCCGCGCTCCTTGCCCTATAACCTTGCCGTGGCATCGCCCCGACCTGCCCCAGCTTCCTTGGAGACGGCGTTGCGCGGTCTCCCCGGCGTCGGCCCGGAGCGGGCGGCCCAACTCGCCAGGCTCGGTCTGTTCACCGTCGGCGACCTGTTGTACTACGCGCCACGACGGCACGAGGATCGGCGGCGCCTGCTGACCATTCGCCAGCTTCAGCTTCATGAGGCGGCGACCACTCGCGGCCGCATCGTCGCCCTCGGGACCAACTATTACCGCAAGAAAACGAAGTCCATTTTCGAGATCGTCCTCGATGACGGCACGGCGCGGCTGCATTGCCGGTGGTGGAACCTGCCGTTCATGGAGCGAGTCTTCGAGGTCGGCGATGAAGTCATGGTCTTCGGCAAGCCGCGCTCGCTCAAGCCGCGCACGATCGACCACCCGGAAACCGAAATCATCGACGCCGCCTCCGATGAGCCGGACGAGCGGGCGGAACATTCGATCCATCTCGAACGAATCGTGCCGATTTACGGGCTGACCGAAGGGCTGCAGCAGCGCTGGCTGCGGGGGCTGGTATGGCGCACGTTGGCACGCTTCGGGGAGCAAGTTCCGCAATTGCATCCGGCGATGCCCCTGCCTGAGCTGCCAACGCGCGCCGAGGCGGTACGTCGACTGCATTTTCCCGAAACGCTGGCGGAGGCGGAACAAGCCCGCCAGCGGCTGGCGTTGGATGAGTTCATCGAGTTGCAACTCGCGATTCAGCGGCGGCGCAAGAACCTGCAATCCAACGCCCGGGGTTTTCCCTGCGCCGGGGACAACCGGCTCATCCGCCCATTCCTCCGCCAACTCGGCTTCCAGCGCTTTGTATTGCGGCGCCCCGGGCCACCACTTGGCAAGTGAGCGGG
>CAZZAQ010000237.1:0-7064 GCA_964652165.1 uncultured Bifidobacterium sp. | reverse complement strand
CGCCGGGCTCCTGCCCTCAGAAATACTCGGTGACACGCACCTGGACGGCCACCGACCCGTGCGGCAATGCCAGCACCGCCAGCCAGACCATCACCGTCGAGGACAACACGGCGCCCGTGATCTCCGCGCTGCCCGGACCTTCGACCATTGAATGTCCGGCCACGCCTTCCTTCGTCACGCCCACGGCGACGGACGCCTGTGGCGGCAACCCCACTCTGACCTTTGCCGATGTCACGACGCCGGGTGACTGCCCTCGGGAGTACTCCGTAACGCGCACCTGGACCGCCACCGATCCGTGCGGCCATGCCAGCACCGCCAGCCAGACCATCACAGTGCGCGATCTCACCCCGCCGACGCTCGTGGGTGTGCCCGGCGACACACAGGTGCCGTGCGGTGGACCCGTGCCAGGCCCGTGCGACGCCCAAGGCGTGACTGCAACCGATGATTGCGACCCCAATCCGACGGTGACGTGCCGTCAAGACATCTCGGCACACGGCCCGAACGAGACCTACTACGTCACGAATTGCTGGACCGCGACGGATGTTTGCGGCAATCACGTGGAACAATGCCAGGTCATCACGATGCAGGCCTGCGGCGCCAACCTTTGCGTCATCAAATTCTATGACCGCACAGCCGATGGCATTCAGAATTTCGGCGAGCCCGGCATCGCCGGATGGAAGTTCACCGTGACGGGTCCGAATAACTTTTCACAGTCGGGCTTTACGGACACCAACGGTAATCTTTGCTTCATCAATCTGCCCTCCGGCACTTACACCGTGACCGAGGCAATGCCACAGGAGTCCAGTTGGAGCAGCACCACGCCGACGACGGTCCAGGTCGCCATGCAGGGCACCAGCAAATTGCTGAAGTTCGGCAACCTGTGTATCGGCGCCGGCGGTGCTGACGGCACGCCTGGGTTCTGGCAAAGCAGGAACGGCGAGAACAGGATTAACGACGCGCCCGACGGGGCGGAGCCGGAGTTGCTGATGCTGCGGAATATGTGCCTGCGCACCGCCACGGGGGTGGACTTCGACCCAACCTGCTATAGTGGCTGCACCAAGTCCTTCAAGGAATGGCTGAAAGGCGCGAAGGGCGTGAATATGGCCTACCAGCTTTCAGCCCACCTGGCCAGCGCGGCGCTCAACGTCGAGTCTGGCCTACAGAATGGCAACTCGCTTATTTACGCTCCGAGCGCGACCAGCGCGAATGCCCAGGGCTACGCGCTGCTCAGCTCAATTATCAACGAAGCGAACCAATTGCTCAGTCAGTACGGGTCCATCCCCAGCGGTCATCCGTATCGCGCCCACGCCACCATGCTCAAGGACGCGCTGGCCAGCGTGAACAACAACACGGGCGTCGTGCAACCGAGTCCCTGCCCGCACACGTTCTCACCCTGAAGCGGGCGGACTGTTCGCTGGCCATCGAACCACGTTCATGTGAGTCCAGACTGAATGGAAGATCAATTCGCCGCCGGATCCGCCACAGCCCATGAACGACCCATTGCAAAATTCTCGCGCTTTTCGGCCGGCGAGGCATCGCGTAGCACGCGTCCGAGGATCGACACGGCACGTACTCGTCATGGCCCTGGCTCTAGTGAGCTTCGGGGTGGGCCATCAGTGGTCGAAGCTGCGACAGACTTCGTCGCCAAATTCCGCTGAGGTTGCCGCGGCGAATCCTGCGGAAGGCGTGGGTGGGCCCACGGCAATTGTCGCTCTACCAGAAGAGGTGATGGAAGTTCGCGAGGCGACGGACCTGGAGCCGGCCGCGCCCGTCGCTCCCCGCCGGGTGGAGACGCTCCGCCGCGCACCATTAGAAGCGCCGGAGCACACGACACGATCTGAGCCTACGGCGGTCGCCCGCCAGTGGGTCGAAAGGTTGACGCAGCTTGATTTCAACCGTGGGCCGTTGACGGCCGAGCAGGCCGCACATTGGAAAGAAGATTTTCAGCAGCTTATCCGGGAGGGCGGAACTGCCGTGCCAGCCATCCAGGAGTTTCTCGAACTCAATCGGGACTGGGATTTTGGCCCGGGCAATCCACTCGGTTATCCCTCCCTGCGCACGGCATTCCTCGATGCCTTGGAGCAAATCGGCGGTCCGGAGTCGCAAGGCCTCCTGTTGAAAACCTTGCAGACCACCGCGGTGCCGACGGAGATAGCGCGCATAGCGCGATCGCTGGAGCGTCAGGCGCCAGGACAATTCCTCGAAGAAATACGCATGGCCGTCCGCGAAACCCTGGCTCAGGCAGCCACCGGCCAACTGCCTGGTTGGGACGTGGGGCCTCTGTTTCTGGTCTTGCAGAGCTATGGCAACGCGAGCGCGGTGGCGGATCTGGAGAAGAACGCATCGAAATGGAACTACTACTCCGCGCTCACCTTGGCCAACCTCCCGTCAGGAGCAGGCATTCCTGCGCTCGTCAAATTAGCTCAGGAGTCCTCCGGAACCGGATCTCGTGCCGCGGCGATGGAGGCGCTGGCGCAGGTGGCTGTGCAGTATCCGGCGGCTGGCGCGGCGCTGGTGGAACTGGCCCGCTCCCGTCAGTTGTCCGAGAAAAACTGGCTCGCGGCCGCGGCCGCCCTGGAAGGAACCCGGTATTCAATCCGGGATAACGGATTGGAGAACGCGGTTGTTCCGGTTGGCTCCGGCGTGAAGAGTTATTATCTGGCGCGAAGCGATCAGCGTTTTTACAGCACGCCTGCCTGGGGAGGCATGTCGATCGAGCAAATCCAACAGCGGATCACGATCCTCGACCAACTGCTGGGGGCCAGCCCGAGTCCCACAGCGGCTCAGGCGCTACTAAACGCGCGCACCGCGCTCCTGGCCAGGGGCCCGCGAGCCAGTGTCAACTGAGTATCACGAGGGCAACGACAAAAAGGGCCAGACGACAGTTGGCGCTCCTGGAAATCCTTACGGTTCGACGGATCCGCGCAAACCAACGCAAAAAACGAACGAATGAATACATCGAACAGTGATATCTGTGGGCAGTCGATGTGGAGGCTCGCCACTGTTTTTCGCCGCAGATTCCTTTGCCGTTTGTGGCTGGTGGCACTGTGCCTTCACGCCGCACTGGGCTATTCCCAGGTCGCGATTTTCTCAGAAAGTTTCGAAGGCTCCTTCCCGGACAGCGGCGGCTGGGCGACAGGGGACGACGATCCGTTCGGGCCAACGGCCTATTGGAACGCAGTCGATGCTACCTTCGGCGGGGAAGGCGCTCACGGCGGCAGTCGCAAGGCTTACTGCTCAGGCACCGGATTTGCAGGGACCCTCGCCAACCCGACCTACCAAAGCGACATGACCGCATTTATGAGCCGATCGATCAATCTGGGCGGATTCACCACGGCGAGTTTGACCTTTTGGTTCAAATTGCCTTCGCTCGAGGAGTGCTGTGAGCGGCCCCGCGTTCTGATTGACAACACGCTGGTCTGGACGACGAGCGAAGCGGTCAGCGCCTGGACCCAGGTGACTGTGAGCCTGAATGATTTTGTGGGCGGACTGCGGACGCTGAAGTTCGAATTCGTCAGTGACGCATCGGTGGTGTTTGAAGGGTGGTACGTGGATGACGTCCTGGTAACGGGCGCCCTTGGAATGGGTCCGCCAAATGATTCCTTCTACAACGCCTTTGCGATCGGCGGCGCTGCTGGCGGCACCAATGGCGCCAGCATAGGCGCCACCAAGGAAGCCGGTGAGCCAAGCCACGCCGGCAACAGCGGCGGCAAATCCGTTTGGTACCGCTGGACCCCGGCGGTGAATGGCACGGCCGTCATTGACACCACCGGCAGCGCTTTCGACACGCTCCTGGCCGTCTATACCGGCGCCAGCGTGGCAGGCCTTACTTCGATTGCCTCCAATAACGACATTCCCGGGAGCAATCCGCGAAGCCGTGTGACTTTCAGCGTGATTGCGGGAACCACTTACCGCATTGCCGTGGACGGCCTCAATGGCGACAGCGGATCGGTGGTGCTGAACTGGAACGAGGTCACAGGGCCTCCGGTGAACGATAGCTTTAGCAGCGCGATAGTCCTTGCCGGCAGTTCGGGCAGCACCAACGGCACAAATATCAATGCGACCAAGCAGTCCGGGGAACCCAACCATGCGGGGAATACGGGAGGCAGCTCGATCTGGTATCGATGGACGCCGGCCATTGGCGGCCAGGTTACGTTCAATACGCTGGGAAGCACATTCGACACTTTGCTGGCAGTTTACACTGGCTCCAGCCTGGGCAGCCTGACCGTCGTGGCGACCAACGACGACCTTTCCCTGAACTTCCTGCAAAGCCAGGTGACTTTTACAGCGTTGGCTGGAACGACCTATCGCATCGCGGTGGACGGTTATAACGGGGACATTGGGATGCTGACCTTGAATTGGGCGCAGGGCGGGCCGGCCAACGATGCTTTCGCCAATGCCGCCGTGCTGAGCGGCCCGTCCGGGACGACGAATGGAAACAACTTCAACGCGTCGATGGAACAGGGCGAACCCGACCATGCGGAGGAGACGGGTGGTCACTCGGTCTGGTATAATTGGACCGCGCCCACCAATGGGCCAATAGTCTTCGGCACTTCGGGCAGCGCTTTGGATACGCTATTGGCTGTGTACACCGGGAGCCAGTTGAATAACCTTTCGCTTGTGGCCGCCAATCATTATGGGGGAACAATGCTGGAAAGCCGGCTCGATTTCCAAGCCACGGCCGGCACAGAGTATCGCATCGCCGTGGATGGTTTCGACGGCGCGCAGTGGACCTTCCGGCTGAACTGGCATTCCCAAATCCAACCGCGATTTCTCTCAATCGCTCGTGTTCCCGCCGGGGCCTTGGTCACCCTGACGGGCGCAGCCGGCGACCGATACGAAATTCAAAGCTCGAGCGACCTGGCTAATTGGACCCCGCTCTTCAGCCTCACCAACGCCATCGGCACCGTTCAGTTCACGGATCCTGCTGCCGCCAACCTCACTCACCGCTTCTATCGGGCGCTGCTGGAGCCATAAAGAACCGGACCCCTCTCCTCCCTCCGAGGGAGTATGTGGTTAGCGTAGCTGCGACCGTGAGGTCGCGGGACGGGGACGCAGAAGATTGAGTGTCGGCATCGATTTCGTTCCCTCTTGAGAATCCAGCCCGCGACCTCACGGTCGCAGCTACGCTAAACGGCTCACCCCTCAAGCGCTCGCCGGCTCGCCAGCGGAGCGTTTGGCGGCGCGGGCATCGAACTTCTCGGCCTTCATCAGGTTCGAGACGTGCACGGTGCCTTCACGCTCGACGATGGCGCCTTGGGGGTGCTGCTGGCTCTTACGCATATGGCGCTTGATGAGCGCGATGCCCTCGACGATGGCGCGCTGCTTGCCGGTGACCATTTCAATGATCTTGCCGCGCTTGCCTTTCTCGGCGCCGGCGATGACCACCACCTCGTCGCCCTTTCTGACGTGAAATCTGTGCATTTGGACTAGATGACCTCGGGGGCCAGTGAAATGATTTTCATGAACTTGAGGTCGCGCAATTCCCGGGCCACGGGGCCGAAGATGCGCGTGCCCCGGGGATTGCGCTCGGCATCGATGATGACGATGGCGTTGGCGTCAAAGCGCAAGTAGGAGCCGTCGCTTCGGCGGATGGGCTGCCGCGTGCGGACGACGACCGCGTCCACCACTTCGCCCTTCTTCACGGTGCCATCGGGAGCGGCTTCCTTGATGTGCGCCTTGATGACGTCGCCGACGCGGGCGTAGCGCTGGTTGCGCCCGATGACGCCGATAGCCGCCGCGCGTTTGGCGCCGGAATTGTCGGCCACCTCGAGGATGGAGCGGATTTGCAGCATGGCGGATTCCTCAGGCGGTGACTTTCACCGGCTCGGTGTTGCGTTCGACGACTTCCACAAGGCGCCAGCGTTTGGTCTTCGACAGCGGCCGGCATTCCTGGATGCGGACGCGGTCGCCGGGCTTGGCTTCGCTCTTCTCGTCGTGCGCGTAGAACTTGTTGAACGCCGTCACGACCTTCTTGAACCGCGCGTGCGGGAAGCGGCGCTTGACCCGGACGACGATGGTCTTGGCCATCTTGGCGGAGACCACTTCGCCCACGCGTTCCTTCTTGTGGCCGCGGGTTGCGGCGCTCGGTGCGGCGGCGGTGGCTATGGGGGTATCGGACATAAGCATTCGAATCAGGCGGCCGGCGGTTCTTTCTTGAGCTGGGTAATGCGCGTTTCGATGCGCGCGATGTCGCGCCGCAGCAGGCGCAGGCGGGCCGGCTTCTCAAGCTGGCTGCTGGCCTGCTGGAGGCGCAGGTTGAAAATCTCCTGCCGCAGGTCGCGGCCCTTGGCCGAAAGCTCCGGGATGCTTAGCTCTTTAAGTTCGGTGAATTTCATGGCGCCCTCGACAGGTTAAACGTGCCTGTGACGCGCGATGAAGCGCGTGCGAACCGGCAGCTTGGTCGCCGCCAGCCGGAGCGACTCGCGCGCGAGCACTTCGGGCACGCCGTCCACCTCGAAGAGCACCGTCGCCGGTTTGATGACGGCGACCCACGATTCGAGGGGACCTTTGCCTTTGCCCATGCGGGTTTCGAGCGGTTTTTTCGTGTAGCTCTTTTGCGGAAAGATGCGGATCCAGAATTTGCCGCGGCGCTTCATGTTGCGGTTGAGGGCGACGCGCGCCGCCTCGATCTGTTTGGTGTCCAGCCAGCAGCGTTCCAGCGATTGCAGGCCGTATTCGCCGAAGGCGACCGTGTTGCCGCGCGTGGCCACACCGGCGCGGCTGCCGCGGTGCATCTTGCGGTATTTGACTCGTGCGGGTTGCAGCATAGGTCAGTCGTTGCGATGAAAGTTCTCCGCTCAATTCCCAAGGGTGACGGTTTCAGCGGACTTGGGCTTCTCGTCCTTTTTGGTGTCGCCTTTGCAGATCCAGCACTTGATGCCGAGCTTGCCGTAAACGGTGTTGGCCTCGGCGAAGCCGTAGTCGATGTTCGCGCGCAGCGTGTGCAGCGGCACGCGGCCCTGATGGTAGGTCTCCACGCGGGCCAGTTCCGCCCCGCCGAGCCGGCCGGCGCAGCGGATTTTGACGCCCTCGGCGCCGAAATCCATCGTGCTCTGAATGGC
>CAZZAQ010000236.1:5270-7109 GCA_964652165.1 uncultured Bifidobacterium sp. | reverse complement strand
CGTGGCGAAGGAAGGTGTAGCCGGACATTCAATGGTCGAAGGACCGGGCAGTGCGGAAATGACGGGCGCCGTATTGTCCTCGACGGTGACGGTCTGGCTGGCGGTGCCAGACATGTTGCCGCAAGCATCTACGGCTCTCCAGGTCTTCGTCCGAGTGTAAGAGCCGCCGCATCCGGGCATCGTCATGTCGCTGACTTCCACAACTGTCGGAGCCGGCGCGCAGTTGTCTGTGGCAGTCGGCGGAGTGAACACCGGCGCCGACGGACATTGAATTGTCGTGTTGGCGCCCGCCGCGCTGATTATCGGAGGCGTGGAATCGTTAACAGTAATGGACTGGGCGCAGTCATTGGTGTTTCCGCATGCGTCAGTGGCCCGGTAGGTGCGAATGAGACTGAATTGATTCACGCAGTTGCTGGCACTCAGCGCGTCGCCCACGTGCGTGACCGCGACGGTGCTGCACGCGTCTGCGGCGGTGATGTCCGCGACGTTCGGGGCAGGCACTGAACTGGCGCACTGGACGGTCACGGCCACCGGACTGAGGATGGAGGGTGGCATCGTGTCCTTGACAAGGAAGCTCTGGCTGCACGTGCTCAAACAGCCGTTGCTGTTGACTATGCTGAGGCTCAAAGTGAAGCTCGAGTCACAAGCGGACCCAGCGACCACACTCACGGTCGAACTATTGCTTGAGCCCGAAATCGCGCCATCGCCAATGATGGACCAGAGATAGGAAGCCATTCCCGCCGGCCCGTCATACGTGTGACTGGAAGCGGGACAAACAGGAGACGGCCCACTTATTGAGCAAGCCGGCAACGGATTGACGGCCAGAATAATATCATCAGTTTTAGTGCACCCCACCATGTCGGTCACAGTCAAACGCAACGTGGCCGTGGCGGTGGCGCCAGTGAGTACCACGGTAGTGGAAAGAGAATTTGATGAACTGATGCTTGCGGCACCGGCTACGACGCTCCAGTTCGTGGAGGTAAGGGGAGCGCTGCCGGCCTGCACAAAGCCGTTCATGGTAAAGGTCGTCGTCGCGCCTTCGGCGCACTTGGACTGGTCCGGTCCAGCATCGGAGACGGGTCCGAGTCGTAAACTTACCTGGACCGGCGTGACGAAATCTTTGATCGCCGCCGTAGCCGATTGTGATGTTTTAGTTTTTATGAGGATCGTTTTCACTCCAATGCTCAGACACGGATCAAAGCCGGAAACGAGCGCGGTCAAGTCAACGGCCGCCTCGGCGAATAGATTTTCGGCATAGGTGGTTCCTCCAAAGGCTCCATAGGGCACCGGAACCGTGCTGTCGTTCGCCGCGGCGAATACCCTGTTCGTGGGGCACGGGGCATCCAGATAGTCAAAGCCGCACGGCTGATTGGACGAGGCCAGCCAGCGCTGCACAAAGAATTCCGCAGTGGATCCGCCACCGGTGAATGCTACTGTCATCAGGAAGTCGTTAACCGTGCGTCCACAATTGGTACCGGGGGAGGTAAAAGTCCCATTCGTATTGACGGTCAGCGTGTTCTGCAAGAACTCAAAGTCAATGTAGGAATCCCCATTTTTCGAGAGCCGATCTCCAGCGACCACCGCCCAAATATGGCCATTGGTATCATGAGTAATATGAAGCAACCCATGGTTGATGTCATTTTTGGGCGGGGGCTTGGAAGTCGTCCAGGTCCATGCATTTGGGTTGTCATTCACTTTCATGCCGCCGCTGAAAATGTTGTCTCCGTTGTCGTCATACAGGTCAACGATATGGATGGTGTTGTTTGTATCCAAAACTGTCCCATTGCTTCTCAGCACAAATCCGCCGCTCCCTGTGTTCGTCACCCAATCTCCAATGCC
>CAZZAQ010000236.1:2506-5260 GCA_964652165.1 uncultured Bifidobacterium sp. | reverse complement strand
GGAGGTTTCCGTCAATGGCAAAGCCACCTGCGGGCGGATTGACGGGGGCGGTGCCAGTCGGCGGCGCGGCGGCTTGAACGGATTGTGCCCATGCCCAAAGGGCGCACCCCAGCGCCAATGAAGCCATTGGCGCGAGACAGCGTCCAAGCCAATGCGTGACGACTTTGGTGTGTAATGCGTTCTTGAAAATGATCGCTTTGGTCATAGATCGTTGTTCGTTGGTTGCTGGCTCTGACTGCTCTCGCGCCACTTGAATTGGAGAGGGAACGAGGAGCGGCTCGCGTCGGTGACGGCAAAGCGCACGACTGAGCAATTACACTCTGTCGGCCTTTGAAAGCTCGTGCACCTGTGCATCGGATAGCAACTGTTGTTTCGGCGGCTGCCGCTTAATGGAAATCCGCCATTCTATTAGCTGATTGACGTAACGTGCGCAAATGGGCAGACTACCAATCGCGGCACACGGAGAACTCTCAGTTACATCCCCTGTAGAAATACTATTTCGTTTCCAGCAGATAAACACACTTCAAATATTGGGCCTCTAGAATCGTCGCCGGATGGTCCGGCGGGTGTCGGGTGGTCGCCACTTCTTGGAACCGCCGCCCCGACTGCGCCGCCGCCTGCCGCACCGCGCCGAAGAATTCCTCTGCCGTAACGTGAGCCGAGCACGATGACGCCACCAGCAGGCCGCCTGGGCGCAGCACGCGGATGCCGCCCTCGGCCAGCTTGGCATACGCCCGGATTGCGCCCGCCCGCTCCGCCTCGCGCATTGCGAGGGAAGGTGGATCGAGAACCATCAGATCGAAGCGCGGCCTCGTATTGTGCTCCAGCCATTGGAACGTGTCCGCCTGCACGGCTTCTCGCCCACAGCGGGCCACGGCAGTGTTGTCTTGGTTCAGCGCGAAGTTTCGGCGTGCGGACTCCAGCGCGCGCGGGCTGATATCGAGATCGGTCACTGACCGCGCTCCACCCCGCGCGGCGTAGAGCGAAAAGCCGCCTGAGAAACTGAATGCGTTGAGGACATCGCAGCCGCCCGCCAGCAATTCAACGCGCCGCCGGTTCTCGCGCTGGTCGAGAAAAAAACCGGTCTTCGCCCCGCGCGCCACGTCGGACTCGAAGCGCAAGCCGGTCTCCAGGAAGATGACCGGTGGCTGTGTTGGCGCTGTGAGGGAGAAAGGGAGAAATGGGGCAGGAGAGAAACGGAGGGCCTCATACGTCTCGACCCTCTCATCGAGTCCTTTTCCCCTTTTCACCCCGGCCCCCTTTTCCCCTTGCCCCTCCGTAATGCCGGCCCCGCAACCATCCTCGAGTCCCCAGACTGCGGCCGCTTCCCGGATGTTCCGGCTCAACCGCAACACAAGCTGGCCAGGCTGAAACTCCTCACTGACCAACCCGCCGATCTCCTCCAGCCGCGGCAGCCAGGCCGCGCTGTAAAGCTTCAGCACGTACGCACTCCCGTAACGGTCCAAAACCAGGCCCGGCCAGCCGTCGCCCTCGCCGTGAATGCAGCGATAGCCGGTCGTCCGCTCGTCGAACAACCCGCGGCGCCGCGCAATCGCCGCGCGCAACCGGGCCCGCCACCACTGGCGGTCCAGCGTCACCGGCTTGCCGACGTGGAGCGCGCGCATCCGGATTGGCGAATCCGGATCGAACAGCCCAATGGCCAGAAAACGGTCCTTGCGATCGTACACCACCGCCAGCTCGCCTGCGGCGCCTCGGCGATTCTGCTCGCGAATGCTTTCGGCGAAGAGCCACGGATGTCCGCCGCGCAAGGCGGCTTCCGCCGCCGCGGTGACGCGCAGGCGCAGGCGGGTTTTGGCTGTGGCTTCGGCTGGCATGGGCGCAGTTTGGGGCCGGACCCAAGCGGGCGGCCCGTCGGAGAATGTGTTGACGCGGGCGCGCTCGTCAAAGTCTGATGCAAGCATCAGGAGCCCGTTGAGAAAGCCGTTGAAAATTTCTTCGAAGGAATCTGGCCACGCGCGGTCGAACTTGTCATAAATGGTTCAGTGAATCTGACTTTGCTATGAGTCTGCAACGGTGGCGAGAGCGGAGTAGCCGGGCGCTGGCCGGCGCGCTCGCGTTGGGAGCGTCTTTGTCGGGCGCGTCGGGGATGCCCGTGTTCCGCCACGCGCTGGAGCGATGGCAGGCTTCCGATTACGAGATCGTCGTGTTCCACCGGGGCGCGCCGGATGACGACGCGCAACGATTGATCGATCAATTGCGCGCGGCCCCAGCGCGGAGCTTCGCGAACATTGACGTGAAGCCAATCGACGTCTCCGGCCGGATGGATGCGGCGATGGAGGATTTGTGGACCTGCCAGACCAACCCCGCGCCGCCCTGGGTCGTCGTGCGCATGCCCAACACCTCGGCGGACGCTTCGCCCGTCTGGTCCGGCCCTCTGACCGAGACGCTGGTGGGAGCGGTGCTCGACTCGCCGGCCCGGCGAAAAATCGCCGAGGGCCTGCTGCGCGGCATGAGCGCCGTGTGGGTATTGCTGGAATGCGGCGACGCCGCGCGAGACGAAGCTGCTGTGGATACACTTGCTGGCGAGTTGCGCCGCTTGGAGAAGAAGCTCACGCTCCCGCCGGCGGCCACCTCCCCGAGCCTGCGTTCGGCGCTTCCTTTGCGCGTCGCGTTCGGGCTGGTCCGCGTGACGCGCAACGATCCGGCGGAGGAGTTTTTCGCGATGACGCTCCAGCACGGGAAAGCGTTCTACACGGCGCGGCCGGTGGCGTACCCAGTGTTCGGCCGCGGCCG
>CAZZAQ010000236.1:0-2496 GCA_964652165.1 uncultured Bifidobacterium sp. | reverse complement strand
GGCGGGTTGGTTGGACGTGAGATCGCCGCTGACGAGATCGAGCAAGCGTGCGCTTCCATCGTGGCGGCGTGCGCCGTCGAGTCGAAGGATCAGTATCCGGGGCGGGATCTGTTGCTCGCGGCGAATTGGAAAAGCATCTTCGATCCCGCGGCCGGACAACTCGGCGGGGCGCCGGCGACGAAGACGGCGCCCGTGAGTGGCAGCCCGTCTTCAACTTCATCCGACCTGTCCCCGCCGCACAGCGGGCCGCGAACAAACCGGAAGGCTGGTGTGCTGATCTTGGTCGCCGTCCTGCTTGTGGCTTCGCTGGCCGCATGGCGACTGCGGGCTCGGTCGGGGTAAGGCGGCGGGCTGTTCCAACACAGAGACCACGCGCCGCGGAAGATTCGCTTCGTGCAGGTGATTGGAGTAGCTGCGACCGTGAGGTCGCGGGCTGAATTGGCTAACGGTGGCAATCGATTCTGACAATCAACGCCTCCCCTCCCGCGACTACGCTAAACAAGTGCTGCACCTCATCGTCCGATGGCCGGCGGAGTCATCAGGGTGAGCGAGTGGACGCCGAGCTTTCGGCGGCCCCGCTGTTCCACGTTTCGCCGGGTTCGAGGAGGCGTTCCTCAATCAGATCAGGGCCGTGCGCAGTGACTTTGAGGCGCACCCGCTGTGGTTCCCTGGACTCGTTGGAGAAGGTCGTCGCGCCGTGGTCCGAAAGGCGTTCGAAGAGCATTTCCCCGCCACGGGTCCTGACGGGCCGCGCGTCGCGGGTTTCGATGTGGAGCGGGCCGGCAAGCGAGGCGGTGCGCTCGGTCCACTCCAGCCGAGGATGGTTGCCGATCAGCCAGAACGGATATTTGCCTCTGCCGGCGGAAACATGGCGCAACTCGTAAAGCGGTCCGTTCGTGCCGATCCGTTCCCGGATGCGTTGGTATTTTTCGGCGTCTCCGACCACGACGAAGGCCGGCACGCCGCCTTTGAGGAGGTCCGCAGCGCGGTCAGCCGGGACCTGGCGGCGCATCGTGTTCAGGTAGAACTGAACGGCAAACGGACTGTCGACGTAGGTCAGCGGAAACTGCGCGCCCGGGCCGTCCTGAATTTCCCTGGCGAAATCCCGGACCGCGACCGTGCGCTGAACCGAATCGCTGTAGCGCAACAGTCCGAAGTGATACACAGTCACAAACGCGAGCACAAAAGCCGCGAGGCCAACCGCGGCGCGCACGATCGTCGGAGGCGGCCAATGCGGTTTCCAGGCGGCCAGCATGCGGGCGAGTTCGCGGCCGGCCAGGAGCGCCGCCGCAGGCATGAGCGGGAAGATGAGCCGCGAACGCTGGTGGGCTGCAGCGCAGAAAATCACCAACCCAACCGCGACCCAGCAAACGAGGAAGCGCTCGAACCGTCGCGTTTCCACGTCGGGCGAAGGGTGCTTGAACACGCGCCAGAACGCCACGACGCTCGCGATGCTCCAGGGAAGCATATGCGTGAAGAACCCCCACAGCGGCTCCCAGAACTTGACGCCGATGCCTTCGCCCTCAGTGCCCCTGACGGCGTGGCGGACGAGTTCGCCTTTGATGAGCTTGTCGATCAGCGGCTGGCCCATTTCGCGGTAGGCGAGCCAGAACCAGCCACCGCAAATCGTGACGAAGAGGACCAGGCCCAGCCAGTGTTGGCCGCGAAGCGGTTGGCGCGCGCCGGAGCGCCATTCCCAGAGCCCGGCGAGCAGGCCAGCCGAGCCGAGCACGACGCCCAGCGGTCCTTTCACGAGCGTCGCAAACGCCGCCGCCAGCCAGAACCATGTCCAGCCGCGACCGCTCACCCAGGCGCGGTACGCAGCGAGCGCGGCGAGCGCGACCGGCAGCGCGAACAGGCCGTCGTACCGCGTGGTCTGCACCATCTTGTCGCCCATCGGGGAGAGGACGTATGCCAGGGCTCCCAGCAGCCCGGCGGTCCAACCAAACCGGTCACGTCCGACTTTCAAAAGGAGCAACGCCACCAGCACGGTCGCCAGCGCCGAGGGCAGGTAGAGCGCGAAGCGTGTGGGGCGGTCGAGCGCGAGCGTTACCAGCGCGGCGATCCACGTCACCATCGGCGGCTTCGACATGACCTCGCCTGTGGATTCGCGCTGGGCCATCCAATGGCCGTTGTGGACCGCGTCGAGCACGTAGGCGCCGACGCGCCGCTCGTTGTCCATCAAATTGGGCAGGCCGGTCAGCCCGATGACGAACAGGAGCACGGCCGTGCCCCCCACCAAAGCAAACAACCACGAGGCTTTCGGCGGTTCCTCGACGTTTTCAGTGGATCGGGCAGCGGCCACAAGTTCCAAGCTCAAAGCTCAAAGTTCAAGAAAAGCTCCAATGGGCAAGCAGCCAAGGGCTGCCCTTGCGGACGGAAGCGTTCGCGCAGGGCCATCCGCCGAACCGATGCGCGGGCTGACGGTCCCACGCCCGACGCTTTTGGAGCTTGAGGCTTGAGGCTTCTCTTGAGCTTTGAGCTTTGGGTTTTGAG
>CAZZAQ010000235.1:0-7140 GCA_964652165.1 uncultured Bifidobacterium sp. | reverse complement strand
TGCGGCGGGTGTTGACGTCGATTGGGCAGCGAGCGGCACGGCAACCGGGGGCGCATCGGACGCCGCCGCAACTGCGGGAGCCTCTGGAGTGGCCGGAACATCAGCCGGTGACTGCGGTGCCGCAGCGACCGCAGTCGTTTTTTTGGCCTTTTGTTTTCGCTGAGCCTTTTGGGCCAGCTTGGGCGTATTGGAATCGGGCGTTGCTCCGGAACCCTTCGCGATGGGTTGCTGGCTCGGAGCGGAATTGCCGCGGACGATTTCGTAGACCTTGTTGTCAACTGGCGGAAGGACCACAAAGGTCGAATCGAAATAGTCCTTGGCGTCTGGCACGCGGGGGGCAGGGGTGACTTTGACGCTGCGCAAGAGTTCGCGGACACTGCGCTCTTCGTCGCCGGTCATCGACCGTTGCGCGATATTCGTGTCGAGCACGGTGTTTGTAACCGAGACCACGTTGGTCGCAGGAACGACGTTCGTGGCAGAAACGACGTTCGTCGCAGGAACGGGGTTCGTGTCGGGAACCGTGTTTGTCTCGGGAACGGTGTTTGTGGCCGGAGGTTCCGGCGGGGCCGGCGGGGGTGGCGGGGGCGGCGTATCCTGGGCGCTCAGCGCCACAAGCCCGGCTCGGGCGAGAACACAAACCAAAATCCATTTCATGCGTTTCATAGTGCTTGAATAATTCAAACGGTTGATACAGGCAACTGCAATGTCCGATTCGATCGGACAGTCCAACAGTCTTTCTATCGGCAGGCCGGGCCAGGGCTTGAGAAGAATCTGTTACCCGCTGGCCAGTTCCTCGTTCGTCGCGACGTTGAGGATCTTGTACTCCTCGGCGTGCAGCCCGGGATCGGGACGAAGCAGGAGCTTGATGAAGTAGCGCTTTTCCATTTCGTCCAAGTGCTTCTGGTCCTCGGTGCGCAGGCGTTGGGCCACGGTCGGATGCACCACGATGCGGAGCTGGAAATCGCTCTCGTCGCGACCGCGCCGCTTGAGGATTTCGGCCAGTTTGCGCTGGATTTCCACGCTCATCGTCTCGGCGCTCTTCACCTTGCCCTTGCCTTTGCAGTAGGGGCAATCGTCGTAAACGGCGCTGCGAACGCTCTCGGTGTGACGCTGGCGGGTCATCTCCATCAGGCCAAGCTGGCTGATGGGCAGGATGTGCGTCTTGGCGCGATCGCGGCGCAAGCCTTCCCTCATTTTCTGGTAGACCTGCTGCTGGTCGCGGCGGCCTTTCATGTCGATAAAGTCCAGCACGATCAGCCCGCCCATGTTGCGCAGCCGGAGTTGGCGGCAGATTTCCTCGGCGGCCTCGAGGTTGACCTTCAGGATGGTCTGTTCCTGGTCCTTGCCGCTCTTGTGGCGGCCGGTGTTCACATCAATGGCGACCAGCGCCTCCGTTTCGTCGACGACGAGGTAGCCGCCGCTCTTGAGATGGACCTGGCGGCTGAAGGTGGCCTCCAACTGGCGCGTGATGCCGAACCGATCGAAGATCGGCTGGTGTTCGCCGTAATGGCGAATCTTGTCCGCCGATCGCTTGCTGATCCGGGCGATCATGGACCTCATCCGGTCGTGGGCGGGCGCGCTGTCCACGACAATGCGCTCGACGTCCTCGGTGAGGAAGTCTCTCACAGTGCGCTCAATCAGGTCCGGCTCCTGGAAGACAACGCTGGCGGAAGGACGCCTGCGGATGCTCTCCTGGATTTGGTTCCATTCTTCGAGCAACAGCGCCAGGTCGCGCACGAAGTAGCGTTCGCGCTGGCCCTCGCCGATGGTGCGCATGATCACGCCCATGCCATCGGGGATGTGCAGCTTGCGAAGGATTTTCTTGAGGCGCTGGCGTTCCTCATGATTCTCGATCTTGCGCGAGATGCCGGATTGGTCCGAGTTGGGCAGGAGCACGAGGTAGCGGCCGGGGAGCACCAGGTTGGTGGTGACGCGCGGGCCTTTGGTGCCGATGGGGCCCTTGGTCACCTGCACGATGAGGTCGCTGCCGGGCGGGTAGAGGCGGGGAACGTCTTTCTGCGTGATTTTGGGCTTGTCGCGCTTGCGACCGCCGTCGCGCTCGACGATTTCGACGCCGCTGTCAAAGCTGCTGGGCACGATGTCCCAGTAGTGGAGGAAGGCGTTCTTCTCGAATCCGATGTCCACGAACGCGGCCTTCAAGCCGTCTTCGAGGTTGCGGACCCGGGCTTTGAAGATGCTGCCGACCAGGCGCTCTTCGCTGGTGCGTTCGATGGTGAACTCTTCCAGGCGGCCTTCCTCCAGCACCGCAACGCGCGTTTCCAGCGCTTCGGCGTTGATGATAACTTCCTTGTGGGACTTCTTGACAGGGCGAATCAGTCTTTTGACCTTGTGGATGGCTTTGACGGCGACGTTCTTGATCGCTTCCAACAAGTTCCTCGGCTTCTCCTGGATTTGGACCGGCGCGAACTCCTCCTGCACTTCGGCGGGCGTGTCCAGATGCGGCTGGCGGAAATCCCCTTTGCGCGGCGCCTCAGTGTCGCCGGTGTGAGGGGCCGGTGCGCCTTCCGCCGGGAGGCCGGCGGCGACGTTCTCGGCGCGCTCGATGTCCCGGGCGTAACGCTGCGGCTCGAAGAGGCGCTCGCCGGTGATGGGAACGTTTTCGTTGACCGCCTCGGCGCGGGCCTGCTGGGCCTCGCGCTCCTGGTGTTTTGTGGGTTTTGGGCCTTGGCCGGTGGGCTTGAAGTGCATGCCCCGGCGGCGGCGGCCGAATCGTCTCGGTTCACTCATAGATCAGGACCTTCGATGGATGCCGACGTTTTGCAGGATGCCCGCGGCGATCAACGAGCAGAGCACTGAAGACCCGCCATAACTGAGCAGCGGCAGTGGCACTCCCGTCACGGGCATGATGCGAATGTTCATGCCGATATTGATGAAGACGTGGCTGAAGAGCATGGCGACCACGCCCACAGCCAGCAATTTGCCCAGGCGATCACGGGCCTGGCCGGCGATGCGAATGCCGGTAAACAGCACCACGGAATACAGCGCCAGAACCACGACGCTTCCCAGGAATCCTTTCTCCTCGGCAATGACGGAGAAAATGAAATCGTTGTGCGCCACGGCGCGCGGCAGATAGCCGAGCGCGTTCTGCGTACCCTGGCGCCAGCCCTTGCCGAGCAGCCCGCCGGAGCCGACGCTGATGAGCGCCTGCTCGACGTTGTACGACCAGTCCCGCTGCACCCGCCGCGCCTCGGCCTTTTCGGCGGGGGTCGCGTTGCGAGGCGCGCCGTCCAGCCCGAAGTACACCAGCAGCCGGCGCTTCTGGTAGGTCTCCAGCTTGATCTGCCAGCTCGGCGGCGCGAAGAGCACGTCCACCAGAATCAACCCCACCAGCACGCTCGACACGCCGAGCAGCGTGTTGATGAATCGCGGGGGGACGCCAGCGGCGAACATCATCGTCAGCCCGACCGGCAGAAGGATCAGCGCCGAGCCGAGGTCCGGCTCCTTGATGATGAGCAGGAACGGCAGCACGATCATCCCCAGTGCCTGCCAGAAAGTCCGCACGGACTTGAGCTCGTCGTGCGGTCGGCTCAGGAAATTACCCATCGCCAGGATGAAGGCCAGCTTGGCGAATTCAGAGGGCTGGAATTGAAAGAATTTCAGATCGATCCAGCGGCGAGCGCCGAACTTCTCCGCGCCGACGCCAGGAATCAACACAATGATAAGCGTCAGGATAATCGCCACGTAGCCCACGAGCGACCAGCGGGCCAGCAGCCGGTAATCGACGCTCGACACGGCGACCATCGACGCAATGCCCAGGACGTACCAGACGATTTGCCGGAACCAGGCCTGCTTGTGCCAGGCTAACTGCGTGTTCGATTCGGCCACCGTCGTCGCGCTGAACACGAAGAACACCCCGATGACCATCAGGCCGCCAAGAGCGCAGAGCATCAACCAGTCCACGCGCGGCTCGCGCTCGTTGGCGGCAAGAGGTTGGTGGACCAGCGGGTTCATGGGGTGGCCGCAGGGGGTGTAGCCGCGACCGTGAGGTCGCGGGAGGTTGACGCGCTGGAGACAGAAACGGCATCCCGCGACCTCACGGTCGCGGCTACGATTGGCCGCCCCTGCAGTTCCAGCTTCTGGATTGCCTTGTAAATATTGCCGACGGCCGGGGCGCAAGTCGTGCTGCCGAAAGCGCCGCCCTCGACCATGAGCACGACGACATAACGGGGATTCTCGTAGGGCGCAAACGATGTGAACCAGGTGGTCCTGTCCACCAGCTTACCGTGCGTGTCGGTGACTTCCGCCGTGCCGGTCTTGCCACAGACGCGGAAGCCTTCGACCTTCGCCTTGCCGCCGGTGCCGCCCGGTTCCTCGACGTCCGCGAACATCGCGTCGCGCGTAAGTTTGAGGCTGTTCGTGCCGACGCCAAGGTCGTCCCGGGGCGGGCGCGGCTGGTATATGATTGGCGGCTCGCCCAAGGTTGGGTCGGCCGATTCGATGCGCTCGACCAGCCGCGGCCAGATGACCTTGCCGCCGTTGGCGATGGCGGCGGTGACGATGGCGATTTGCAGCGGCGTCATGGAGACCTCCCCCTGGCCAATGCAAATGTGCGCCGTGTCGGCATCGACCCAGCCGCGGCGCGTCGGTGCGTTGAAGGGGAAGTTGCCGCCCGATTCCTGGCGGGGCATGAGGTCGGTGCGCTCGCCCAGGTGCAGGCGGCGGGCCAGCCGGACGAGTCCTTCGATGCCGCCGTAACGGATTCCGTTCGAGATGAAGTACGTGTTGCTCGAATGGATGAAGGCTTCCTTGAAGTCGTAGTCCCCGGCGCGGGCCAGGTCGTCAATAGGCTTGTTGCGGCCGGCGACGCGGATGGAGCCGGGGTTGTGGAGTTTTTCCCGGGGATTCAATCCGTGTTCGAGGGCGGAAAGACCGGTGACGAGTTTGAAAACCGACCCGGGCGCGTAGCTGCCCTGCGTCACACGATTGAGCAGCGGCTTCATGAGTTCGTTGGTCATGGGCACCCATTCGGCCGGCCGGATGCCCCGAATGAACGCATGCGGGTCGAACGCCGGCGACGAGGCCATCGCGAGCACGTCGCCGGTGTTCGGGTCGAGCACGATGGCGGCGCCGCGGGTGTTCTGGAAGGCGGATTGCAAATTGGCTTCGGTCGCAGCCTGGATGTTGGCGTCGATGGTGAGCGTGACGTTTCGGCCCGGCTCAGCAGGCGCCCAAATGGTTTCGGCCTGGCGATAGCCAAGACTGTTCACGAGCACCGATTTCACTCCGGCCTTGCCGCGAAGCTCCGCGTCGAACTGGCCTTCGATGCCGATGTGACCGCGGAAGTCGGGCAGGCGGAAATTGAAGTCGGCGACCTCGCCTTCCATCGAACGATTGTCGCGCTGGAGGTAGCCCAGCAAGTGCGCCGCCAGCGTGCCGCTGGGGTAGTAACGCATGGGCTGGATTTCCAGATCGATGCCGGGCGGGATGGCCCGGCTCTCCAGCAGCCGGGCAACCCCCGAGGCGTCGAGGTTGTTCCACACCGGCATGGGCAAGGCGAGCTGGTTCGTGTAGTGGCGCATGAAATCCGCGAAGCTCAGTGAAATCGGCTGTCCGATCGCAAGGGCGACCTGGTGGACGGCATTGCTCGCAACGCGGTAGCGGCAGGTCCGCTCCAGGGCCAGCCGCTGCTGGCGCGTGAGCTTGATGTATTCGCGCTGGACGGCATCGATGCCGACCCAGCGTTTCCAGAACGGAAGCGAGTTGGTGATCAGGCGCGGCTGGCGGACGCGGGCCCACTCGGCGCGGAACTGCTCGCGCAATTCGTCCAGGTACAGGATGACGTTGTAGTTGGGCTGGTTTTCGGCGAGCGCGGCGCCGTGTCGGTCGAGTATTTTTCCGCGCACGGCGGGGATGCGCACGGTGCGGAAGCTCTGCGCCTTCTGGTTCTCGGCGTAATGCTTGTGCGACACGACCTGCACCCACCACAGGCCGGCGAAGAGCACGAGCAAACCGGCCAGCACGCCCCACGTCACCGTGCGCAGATGCGGATCGTTCTTCTTAAGCTGGTCGAATACGATCATTTCATCGTCTCCCTCGCTTGATCTCCATCTCGTGGCCGAAGCCGATTTCGCCAGCGGGCCCGTAATTGAACATGCGGCCGATCACGTCGAACAGCCAGAACCAGACGGGGGTCATCATGGCGCCAATGGCACTCATCACAGCCCACTGCCAGAGTGTGAACCAGCCCAGCAGCGGCTTCAGGTCCGTGTTGACCAGCAGCAGTACGCTGCCCAGCGGCGCCAGCGCGCTGGCCGCCAGGCCCATCAATATCTGGGCGTACGGCTGCTCGCGCAGGATCAACTCGCGGTGACGCTGAAGGAACAGCCCGATGACAAAGAGCGGGAGCATTGTGATCCCCATCGGGTTGGCCGAGAGCGAATCGAACCACAGCCCTGCGCACACAGACACCAACGTCAGGGTGACGATCCCGCCGCTGATCGCGGCGTAGACGATGAGCCCCGGCAACAGGTCCACCTGCACCCCGGCCACTTGCCGCAGCTCGTTGACGGTGGCCTGGAGGAACACGACCAGGTAAGCGGCGAGCAGGAGGGCGATGGTGTTGAAGCGGTTCATTTCAATTAAAAATTAAAAATTCAAAATGCAGAACGGAAGGCTGACCACGTGTCTTTCGTTTTTTTGATTTTGAATTTTTCATTTTGAATTCTCCCCTCACGGCATCATCACCCATACTTCCTCCAGCGTGTTCATTTTCACCGCCAGGCTCACGCGGGCTTCCTTGTAAAGGCCATCGCCGGCGCTCCGCACGTCGGCAATCTGGCCGACGATGAGGCCCTTGGGAAAAATCTCTCCAATGCCGCTCGTCACCACGAGCTGGCCCGGCAGCAATTTGGCGTGGCGCGACAGATAACCCAGCTCGATGAGCGTGTCGTCCAGCGGGCTGCTCGACGAGGGCGCGATGACTCCCTGCTCCCGCGTCTCGCCCACATGCACCGCCACGTGGCAGCCAGGGTCGCCGACCAGGAGCACTTGCGACTGCGCGAAGCCGACCTCCGAGACGCGCCCGACCAGCGCCGGTGCGATGGCGTCGCCGAACAAGTGGATGAAAAACAGGTATAGGGCGAAGGCAAAGGCGTGGGCACGCGGCGGGGTCAGGTCGTG
>CAZZAQ010000234.1:0-7145 GCA_964652165.1 uncultured Bifidobacterium sp. | reverse complement strand
GCAAACCGGCAGGTTTGCCCCACCATTTCGGAAATGACTTTTGGCAATCACTCTAGAAGTTCACGTTGAGTTGGACGTAGACCCAATTTGCGTCGGCGGAACCGTGAGTCGGCGCGGAGAGGCTCTGCTTGATGTAGTCGCCGCGGAAGAAGTGGGCGTAGCCGGCTTCGAGTTGGGCGAAGCGGGTGAGGGCGCAGCCGGCGATGAAATCCACTTCGCTGCCGACGTAGCTGCCGTAGCTGTCGTTGACGCCGTAGCCGGTTCCGGGTGTCGCGCCCGTGCCGCCGCGCGGCGTGCCGGCGGCGGTGTAGAGGTTGTCGCTGGTGTCCGCGAGCCAGAAGGCGTGGCCCTCGAGCGCCAGGCTGACCCGCGGGTGCGGCTTGAGTTGGGCGATGGCGCGGAGGTCGTGGAGATTTTGCAACGAGAAGAAATCCGCGTAGCCATAGAACTTGTGGTTCGTGGGAAAGAGGTTCTCGAACGTCCCGTGCTTGTCGTCCTTCGGGTCGCTGTCCCCGGAGCCGTGTGCGTATTCAAGGCCGAGTCGGGGCGTACCCCAGGTCTCTTTGAAGGTATAGCCGCCTTGGAGGACGACGGCGTAGGCCTCGTGGTCAAGACGCTCGGCGGGCGCGCCGGCACGCGTGTCGCGGAAGGATCCGAGCTGGCCGATGAGGTCCAGCGTGTAGTCCCAGTTTGCGAGTTGTCCCGGATTCGACTTCAGTCGCACGCCAAGCGTGTAAATGTCGCGCGCGCTCGGCTGCGGTGTTTGTGGGTGCGGCTCGGCCGTGGCGGCTTGCGGGCTGGTGTTGCGCGAGAGGAAGTAAAGGTCAAGGCTGTGCTTCGGAATCTTCGTGCTGGTCGCATAAAAGCCGCTGAACCAGTCATAGTCGTTGGCGACATTGAACCGGCCGTCTTCCGGTATCACGACGCGGCTGGCGAAGGCATCCGCGCCGAACCATTCGTTCTGCCAGCGCAGTTTGGCCGCGTCGTACACGCGGCCAATGTTGTTCCAGCCGAATGCGCCGATGATCCGTTCCTCGCCGTAGCTGAATTCCTGCCTGCCGACTTTGAGCGAAAGCGGGAATTCCTTGTGATTGCCGAGCGTGACGTAGGCCTGATGGAGGTCGATGCTGTCCTGTTCGGGGCCTTCGCGTTTGGTGGCGGGGAGCGGCGCGGTGGAGGCGAAGCGCTCGTCGCCCTGCGCGAGACTGCTGCGGCCCTCGACCAATGCGCCGAACCATTTGTCCGTGTAGCCGGCGCGGACGCGGAGACGTTCGAGGAGATAGCGATTGTCCACGTCGGCGCCGTCCTTGCGGAAGTCGAGCGAGCCGGGCACGCCGGCAATGCCAAAGTTGTCACGCACTTCAAACCGCGTGCGGAGTGACCCGCCGAAGTCCCACTTGTTCATGTAGGGGTCGTCCTTGCGGAGCGCCTCGTTGAGGAATCCTTGGAAGGGGGCGGGCGGCGGGGGCGGGGCGTATTGGGCGTAGAGACTGTGCGTGGCGGCCAGCACGATGGCGCCCGCGGTCAGGGTGGTTTTGGAGATCTTGGTCATGGGATTGTTTCGGTTGGAGGTTTCAATTGGGTTGGTCTTTTGCAGTTTCACCGAACGGAAACAATAGCGGCCCCGAGGAGCGAATTGTTTGACCTGCGTCATTCATGGCAAGGGCCAATCGCCTCCAGCCATCTCTGCGCATCGATGGGGGCCCGGCGCGTTCGAGAACGTCGTCACTTTCAATTTCGGCAAGTGTCTCCTCCGCGGTACGCGGGGCGACCCGGATCTGAGGTGCGTCGGTCTGGAGGTGCGCGCGGCGGCGATGCGAATGGACTTCGAGGAATTCGATCAAGTGCTCGCGCAGCGGGTAGTAATCCGCATGCTCCATCACGGCCTTGCGGTCGCGCGGGCGCGGGAACGGAGCGGGCAGGATGTCGCCCACCTCGGCGGCCGGTCCGTCGGTCATGCAAACGACGCGGTCGCTGAGGTAAAGCGCCTCGTCCACGTCGTGGGTGATCATGAGGGCGGTGATGCGGTTCTTGCGCCAGAGCTCGAGCAGCACGGCTTGCAGTTCGTAGCGCGTGAGCGAGTCGAGCATCCCGAAGGGTTCGTCGAGGAGAAGCATCTTGGGCTTCAGCGCGAACGCGCGGGCGATGCCGACCCGCTGCTTCATTCCTTGAGAGAGTGCCGCCGGCCGTTTGTGCATCGCGTCCGCGAGGCCGACAACGGTGAGGTAATACTCGGCGATTTCCCGGCGCTCCTGGCGGCTCGCGCTGTAGAAGACCTGATTGATGCCGAGCATGACATTTTCATACGCCGTGAGCCACGGGAGCAATGAGGGCGATTGAAAGACCACGCCGCGGTCGGGACCGGCGCCGGCCAGTTCGCGCCCGGCGAGGACGATGCCGCCGCCGCTGATGGGGTTCAGCCCGGCGAGCATCGAGAGCACTGTGGATTTGCCGCAGCCGGAATGGCCGATGAGCGTGACGAACTCGCCCTTCTGGATGCGGAGATTGAAGTCCTTGACGATGACGGCCGGGCCGGTGGGCGTCGGGTAGATCTTCGTCAGGTCGGAAAGCTCGACGTAAGTAGACATTTAGGATTTAGGATTTATGATTGATGATTTGCAGCAAGGCGATGAATTGGAGACTTGGCCGGTAAGCGACGAAATCATCAATCGTAAATCATAAATCATAAATTCACCTCAATCGCTTCCTGCTTCACTTCACTGCGCCGGATCGGTCGCTTCCGCCCGCCGATCAACGGCGGCGGCCAGCTCAAGTCCTCCGGCTCGATGTCGGGCAGGATGAGTTGCCTCGTCACCGTGGCATGACGGTCGCGGCGCAAGGCGAGAAGGAACTGGGTCACCTCCCGGCGAAGCTCCTTGAAGCGTCCGTTGTGATTCAGGTCCCTCCTGTCGCGCGGATAGGGGATGTCGACAGAGAAGGATGGCCCGAGCGTGGCGCCGGGGCCGGTCGTGAGCGGGATGACACGGTCGGCCAGCAGAATGGCTTCGTCCGGGTCGTTTGTGACGAGCACGATCGTCTGCTTCTGCTGGAAGCGAATGCGGGCGATTTCGTCCTGGAGATTGGCGCGCGTCAGGGCGCCCAGCGCGCTCAGTGGTTCGTCGCACAGCAGCACCTTGGGTTGCAGGGCCAGCGTGCGGGCAACGCTCACGCGCTGCTTCATGCCGCCTGAGAGTTCATCGGGGCGTTTTTCGCGGGCGTCGGACAAGTGAACCATCGCGATGAACTTCTCCGTGTGCTCGATGCGCGCGGCTTCAGATTGGTCGGCAAAGGCGGCGTCGACGCCCAGCTTCACATTCTCGAAGACGGTCAACCACGGAAGCAGGGAGTAATTCTGAAAGACGATTCCGCGGTCTGGGCCAGGGCCGCTGACTTCGCGTCCTTCCAACTTCACCGAGCCGGAGTCTGGCTTGAGCAAGCCTGCCAGGATGGACATGAGCGTGGTCTTGCCCGCCCCCGAGTAACCGACGATGGCAACGAACTCGCCGTCCTCGATGGCCAGGTTGATGTCGCGCAGGACCTCGGTCCGGCTGCCATTGGCGCCGTAGCTTTTGCTGACGTGCTGGAGTTCAAGGAAGGCCAAGGGATTTATGATTTAGGATTTATGATTGATGATTTTTGGCGAGGCGCGAGGGTCTGTGATTCCTTGGTGCGACGGTTAGCGCGCCAAATCTTAAATCGTAAATCATCAATCATAAATTCCCTGCTATGACTAAAGAAGAACTCAAAGAACGAACCATGTCCTTCGCCGTTCGCGTGCTGAAGATGGTGGATGCGATGCCGAAGACAGTCTCCGGCCGAACGGTTGCAAACCAGGTGGCGCGGAACGGCTGCTCCGTCGCGTCGAATTACCGCGCGGCGCTTCGCGGCAAATCGCGGGCGGACTTCATCAACAAGGTTACCACCGTGCTGGAGGAAGCCGACGAATCCGCCTTTTGGATCGAACTGACTCAGCGCGCCGGGCTTCTCTCGCCAAAACGCACTGACAAACTGCTCTGCGAAGCGATTGAGCTGACGAAAATCTTTAACGCCACTCGCACGACCGCCCGCAATCATAAATCGTAAATCATAAATCATAAATGCTCATGCCGTCTTGAAGCTCCGTTCCGCCGCGCTCATCAGTCGGTCGAGTCCGAAACCGACGAAACCAATCGTCAAGATACATAGGATGATTCGGGAGTAATTCAGGGCATTGTATTCCTGCCAGAGAAACCCGCCGACGCCCGGCCGACCCGTCAGCATCTCGGCCGCCACGATGACCAGCCACGCGATGCCAAGGCTGAGACGGAACCCGGTGAACATGTATGGCAACGTGGCGGGGATGAGCACTTTGACGAGTGTCTTCGTGCGCGAGAGCTTCAGCACTCGAGCGACATTCAGGTAATCCTGCGGAATCGAGCGGACGCCGACGGCGGTGTTAAGCACCGTCGGCCACATGGCGCAGACGGCAATCGTGAAGAGCGCGCCGAGTTCACTAGCCTGCTTACCCGCGCCGAGAAACAGCACCAGCCCCAGCGGCAGCCACGCCAGCGGCGAGACGGGGCGAAGCACCTGAATGATGGGATCGAACACCCTTGTGAACGTCTTCGACAAGCCAAGCAGGAAGCCAATGGGCGTGCCAACGAGCAGCGCGATGCCGTATCCCTTGGCGACTAGGATGAGCGAATACCAGATGAACCGCAGAATGCCCTGGTCCATCTCGCCGCGTTTATCGAACGGTTTGAGCACGTATTCCTTGCTGTCGGTCCAGGTCTTGCCCGGCGAAGGGAGTTCCCTGGCAACGGTGACGCTGAGAATCTGCCACACGAGCACCGCGGCGATGAAGCCGGCGAGAGGCAGGATGAGCCAATCGAGGCTTTTGAGCTTGGATTCGTTCACGGCATTGGGATTTATGATTTATGATTTACAATTTATGATTGAGGTCGCGACCAACGCCCGGACGGTGTCGGAATTCATCATTGATAAATTTTCAAAAGAGTTGCTCGTCGAAGCCATCGAGTTCCCGAAGATTCGCAATGCCACGGGAACGGCCGCCATAAATCCTAAATCGTAAATCGTAAATCATAAATTCTTGACCCCGTTCACCGTGAACCCCTTCGCGTAGGCCTCCAGGTCGCCCTTGGGATCGAACTTCACGCCGTCAAACATCGTCCACGCGCTGTCGTCCTGACCGGAGTGCGAATAGCCAATCTCCTTCATGGCCTCGGCGTAGAGGTCGCCGCGCATGACTTGTTTGGGCACGCCTTCGTAGTCGGGCGCTCCCGTGCCCATGCCCCAGCGGCGGAATTGAGTGAGCCGCCACTTCGCCTAAGCGGGCTGTGGGTAGTTACAGTTGCGCCTGCTGAAGTGCATGGGGAACTCGTCAGCCTTCGCGCGGCCGTCGCCATAGTCGAGCTTGCCCTGAAGCCGGCCGAGAATGGTTTCCTTGTCGCAATGGATGTAAGTCGGCTTGGACACGATGGCACATTGCTCCGGGCGGTTATTCATGTCGTCGAGCCACACGCTGGCCTCGTGCAGTGCCTTGAGCACCGCCTTCACGGTCTTCGGATTCTTGTCGGCGAACTCCGCCGTAAAGGCGCAGACCTTCTCGGGATGGTCGTTCCAGATCTCCTGGGTGGTCAACGAGGTGAAACCAATCTTGTCGGCGATGGCCCGGGCGTTCCAAGGCTCGCCCACGCAGAACCCGTCCATCTTCCCAATCTTCATGTTCGCCACCATCTGCGGCGGGGAGATGGTGATGAGCGCCACGTCCTTGTCCGGGTGGATGTCGCCCGCCGCGAGGTAGTAGCGCATCCACATCGCGTGCGTACCCGGCGGAACACTGCGTTCGACTTTGGATTCGGCTTCGCTTTCATCAGGTTCCTTTCCAAGGGCAGGAACACGGCCCGGTGTCCTGCAAATGACCCAATAACTTCATAGGCGTGTTGTTGAATGCACGGGTGATGCCAGTCCAGCGCAGCAGCTCGGGATTAGGGCATGGAAAAAATTCACTGTGAATGCGCATCCTGTTCAACGATGCGGGTCTGCTTCGGATTGGAGCGGCCTTTGCCAATCGGGCAATCGATCTGAACACCGCCGAACTTCACCGGCAAGTGATACGTCGCGGACGTGAGGACCAGGGACTTGCCGTTGAGTTCGACGGTGACACGCGCCTGACGCACTGCGTTGCGCATCGGGTCACGCGCTTCGTCCAGGCGGAGCAGTTTCACGCGCGCCCTGGCTCCATCAGCCAGCGTGACCTCTCCCGAATCCCACGCGATGGCCGAGTCCGGGTCGTTCACGCGGGAGACCCGCGCCTAGTAACGCGAGTGCGGGCCACCGTTCCATTCCACGAATGCCAAAGTCGTGTTCACCGTCGCGTTACTCGCTGGCTGCGTGACGGCGGGCGCGCCCGATCCTCCGCTCAACAAGTCCCACACCTTCACGTTGCTGAACACGGCGCCGATGGGCGCGCCGAAGTCGGCCGCGCGCCGCGGACTGGCCGCGATGCGCACGCTGTGCCCGCCGGGATTCCAGGTGCCCGGCACGGACGTCGTCAGGAGCAGCGCGCCGTCTCAATACAGCCTGAGCCGGGAGTTGCCCGCGCCGTCCGGCCCCCACTCCTCGCGGAAGCGATACGTCGACGCCGGGTCCCACGAGAGCTGCGCGGTGTCCGGCTCGGTGTAATTGGGGGAGATTTGCCAGACGATCTCCATCGAGTTCACACGGGCTGTATCGAGGCAGTCGGTCTTGCGGATAAAATGTTTGAACGGATCTTCGCGGTAGCCCGGCGTGTAATTGATGTCCGCGTTGTTGTACGTGTCATCGTACATGTGGAATAACTCGACCTTGTCCTCCATGCCTGTTCGGCACTCGTTCGGGTAAAGCCCGCGCACGTCGAACTCCGCAGCGCCGTTGGTGATGGTGGCGACGCGCCAGTAGATCGTGTCCGTCTGGCCGGTCAGTTGCCAGCCGCCCGCCACGAAGGCGCCGCCCGATCGCGTGCCCATGGTCGAGCCTTGCAACGGCTCATCGAGCACGAGCGCCGCCCGGGCGCTGTCGCGCAGAACGACAATCCCGGCCCCGACGAGCGCAATCATGCCGGCACAGCGATGAACCAAGCGGGGCATGACACGAACAGTGTTATG
>CAZZAQ010000233.1:0-7163 GCA_964652165.1 uncultured Bifidobacterium sp. | reverse complement strand
GAAACCGACCGAGCTGCAATTCCGCACGCCGCTGGCCTCCGGGGCGATTCGCGGAACGGAGTTCGAATTGAGCGTGGACGAAGCGACTGGCCGCACGGTGCTGACGCTCATCGAAGGGGAAGTCGAGCTGAGCAACGCGCAGGGCGAGGTCACCCTCGCCAGCGGGTATCAAGGCATCGTCGATCCCGGCCAGGCCCCACGCAAGACGCCGGCGCTGGACACAATCAATGTCATCCAATGGACGCTTTATTACCCGGCCGTGCTGGTCGTGGCCGAGTTGCAAATGGACGCCGCCGACCAACTGGCGCTGGCCGACTCGCTGGCGGCGTATCGCGCCGGCGATTCCGTTGGCGCGCTGGCTCGCTACCCGCCGGGCCGCCAGCCCGCGACCGATGCGGAACGCATTTATCGCGCGGCGCTGCTCCTCACGGCCGGCGATGTGCCCCGCGCAGAAACGTTGTTGGCCGCGGTCACGGGGAATTCCGCGCTCGCCGGGGCGCTGCGCAAACTCAGCGCCGCCGTGAAGGGCAACGTCTTGACCAGCGCGCCGCCAACGACCGCCACGGCGAGCCTCGCGGAATCCTACTACCGGCAATCCCGTTCCGAGCTGCCTGAGGCCCTCCATGCCGCGCGCCAGGCGACCGCCCGGGCGCCGGGCTTCGGGCCGGCCTGGATTCGAGTCGCCGAACTGGAGGTGAGCTTTGGGCGGATGGACGATGCGCTCGCGGCCCTCGACCGCGGGCAGCAGCTTGCTCCGCGCCACGCGCAAGGATTCGCTCTGCGCGGCTTTGCGCTCGCGCAGCAAGGCCACACACGGCAGGCCGAGCGGTTGTTCAACGACGCCATCGCCATCGACCCCGCGCTGGCCAACGCCTGGCTCGGGCGGGGCTTGTGCAAGCATCGACACGGTGACGCGGCCGGCGGACGCGAGGATCTCCAGGTGGCCGCGACGCTGGAGCCGAACCGTTCCCTGCTGCGCAGCTATCTCGGCAAGTCCTGGGCGGCCGAAGGCGACTTCCGGCGAGCCGAGAAGGACTTGCGGCTCGCGCAACAATTCGACCCCAACGACCCGACTTCGTGGCTCTACCTGGCGCTGCTCCAGCAACAGGCCAACCGCATCAACGAAGCCGTTGACAATCTCGAACATTCCAAGGCGCTCAATGGAAATCGGAGCCTGTTCCAGTCCCGCTTTCGGCTCGAACAGGACCTGGCCACGCGCAGCGCGAACCTCGCCGGCATCTACCGCGACGCGGGCCTGATCGAGTGGAGCACGCGCGAGGCCTCGCGCGCCGTGAACGCGGACTACGGCAATTTTTCGGCGCACGTCAACCTGGCGGTCGCGTATCGCCGCCTCGGCCTCTCCGAATGGGCGAACCTTCGCGCCCTGACCTCGTACCTCGACGACCCGACCAACAGCTCCGCGCACCTCTTCCTGGCGAACAGCTACAACGCCCTGCGCGACCCGAAGCTCATCAACCTGCGCTACGAAACTCCCTGGCTCAGCGAGCAGCTTGTCGCCAACCTGCTCGCGCCGGCCGCCGCGGGCGCCTTCCCATTGAACATCGCGGAGGAGCCTTACTCGCGGCTCTTCCAGGGCGACCACGTGGGCATCGTCTCGAGCACCGAATACTTCAGCAGCGGCGAGTGGATTGAGCGCGGCTCGGAATATGGCATTCTCGGCAAGAGCAGTTTCTCACTCGACGCTTACTATCACACGGACCCCGGCCAGCGCCTGAACAACGATTTGGAGCAAACCGCGTTAAGCGCGACCTTCAAGCAGCAGCTCACCGAGAGGGACAGCCTGTTCCTCCGCGCCGAAACCTATCGCGGCGAGTCAGGTGACCTCGCCCAATACTACGATCAGAACGCGGCGAACCCGATTCAGCGCGTCCACGAACGGCAGGATCCGAACGTCTTCGCCGGCTGGCACCGGGAATGGGCGCCGGGCGTCCACACGCTGTTCCTCGGTGGCTACCTGGAGGACAACCTCGACTTCCGCGGATCATTCGATCTGTTCAATCTCGTGCGTCCCGCCGGCTCCGTCGTCGGCGGATTCCAGTCGCGCTACGGCGCGAATTATGAAACCTGCTTCCGGGCCCTCTCCGGCGAGGTGCAACAGATTTGGCAGAACGACCGGCACGCGGTCATCGTCGGCGGTCGGTTTCAGGCTGGCGAAGTCGAAACCACGGAGCGTGCTCCCACCGCGCGCCAGTTCGACAACGACCTCGCCCGCGGCACGGCCTATGCCTATTGGTTCTGGCAGGTCGCCCGTCCGCTCCAGCTCCAGGCTGGCGTGAGCTACGACTACCTCGATTTCCCTGAGAACGTCATCGTCCCGCCCATCTCCGACGATCAGGAGCGCGCCGAGCAGGTTTCGCCGAAACTCGGGTTCTATCTCACGCCGTGGACGAACACGACGCTGCGAGGGGTGTGGACGCGTTCGCTCGGGGGCGTGTACTTCGACACCAGTGTGCGCCTGGAGCCGACGCAAATTGGCGGGTTCAATCAGGCGTTCCGCAGCATCGCGCCCGAATCGGTCGTGGGCCTGGTGCCGGGGACGAGCTTCGAGACGTTCGGGCTGGCGCTCGAGCACAAGTTCCCGACCCGCACCTACGTTACGCTCGCCGGTGAGTTGCTCTACTCCGACGCGGCGCGCACCGTGGGCGCGTTCGACCTCTCGGCCACCAACCTCCCGGCGCCGTCCGGGACGCGGCAAACGATCGATTTCCGCGAGCGTACGCTCAGCGCGACGGTGAACCAGTTGCTCGGCAAAAACTGGTCGCTCGGCGCCCGCTATCGGCTGACGGATGCCGATCTGCGATCGAAGTTTCCCGAGTTCGCCTCATACCAACCGCTGTATGATTTCGCGGCGCGCCGCGAGGAGGCGCTTCTCCACCAGGTCACGCTCTTCGCTAATTACTATTGCAGGTGCGGGTTCTTCGGCCAGTGGTGGACCGTCTGGTCGAAACAGGACAATGACGGCTACACGACTCCTCTCCCTTCGTCCGATTTCTGGCAGCACAACGTTGCCATCGGCTACCGCTTTCCGAAGCGCCACGCCGAGCTGCGCGTGAGCTTGTTGAACATTCAGGACCAGGACTACCGCCTGAATCCGCTCACGCTCTACAACGAGTTGCCCCGAGAGCGGACGTTCACGGCGGGGTTCAAGTTTTACTTCTAAGTTACAGGACCGCCAAAGTAGGGCAGGCGTCTCGCCTGCCCAGCCGCGCCGAAAGGCGCGGCTTTCGCACCACCAAAGGCCTCGCTTCGCTCGGCCGGGCAGGCGAGACGCCTGCCCTACTTTGGCGCCGCATCGGCGGCTCAACCGCACATCGCCTTCAGCCCGTGCACCAGCCGTCCCATCCCCTCCGCCACGGTCTCGCGCCGGAGCGCGCCGTAGGCCACGCGCAGGTAACAGCCTTGTTCGAGGCCGAAGGTTGTTCCCGGAATCACCGCGACGCGATGCTCGCGGATGAGCCGCTCGACCAGTTCCATCGGCGCACGGTCCGAACGGAGTCGGAGCAGGAAATAGAACGCGCCGTCGGCCGGCGGCACGTCGCAGAAGTCGCGCACCTGCGCCAGTTCGCGAAGGACCAGTTCGCGCGTGGCGGCCAGTTGCCGCAGGTGTTCGCGGCAATACGCCGCCCCGACCCGCAGCGCGCCGACCGCGGCGAATTGCGAAATGACCGGAGCGCAGATAAGGATCGTGTCCTGAATCTTCCGCACGGGGGTCAACAGCGGCTCGGGAATCACCATCCCGCCGATGCGCCAACTGGCGAAGCCGTAGGCCTTCGAGAGCGAGAAAAGCGAAATCGTGTGCGCCGCCGCGCCATCCATCGAGCCGGGCGAGAAGTGCCGCGCGCCACCGAAGACGAAATACTCGTAAGCCTCGTCGTGGATGTGCCAGACGCCCCGCTCGGCGCAAAGCCGGTTCACTTCGCGCAACGCCGCTTCCGGATAGACGGCGCCGGTCGGATTATTGGGCGAGACGGTGACGACGGCGCGCGTGCGGGGCGTGATCGCGGCGCGGATGGCGTCGGGCTGGAGCTGGTAGTTGGCATCCGTCGGCGCGAGCACGGGCCGGCAACTGGCTATCGTGACGGCCATCTCGTGATTGAAGTAGTAGGGGGTTTGGAGAATCACTTCGTCGCCCGGATCGGTAATCGCGAGCACGGCATTCATGAACGCCATGTTGCCGCCCGCGGTGACGACGAAATGGGTGTCGCCGCCAAGCCGAATGCCGTTTTCCTCGCGCAGCTTCCTGGCGAACGCCTCGACGAGTTCGGGCACACCGGTGACCGGTCTGTATTTGTGGTTTTCCGGTTCGGCCAGGAACCGCTGAATCTCCGCGACGGCTTCGGGGGGCGGGCCGTAGCTCACCACACCCTGCCCGAGCGAGATCGTGCCCGGGTTCTGCCGGATGAGTTCGGCGACGACCGGGATGATGGGCGTCTGCACCGACTGCATTCGCAGCGATTCGCGCGGCGAGGGCGTGGGATCCACGGGAGGAGTAACACAGAATTGGTTTAGGAAAGCAATCTTCGCACGACGTGAACCCTGTGAAACGGGGCTGGCTACTGCTCGTTGGCGAATTTCATGAGTTTGTCCCGATCGATTTTGTGATACCCCCCATGCCAGAAGCAAAAGTACCTCACCTTCCTGAATCCCAGTTCATGCAGCGATCGGGAGATGACTTCAAGAGCGATGCGCGGCTCATCGGATCTCGGACTTACCATCATTACACCAGGCACTGTTACCAAGGCGAGACGTCGTCCAGACCCCCCGTGCTCCTTGATGGCCGTCAGGAAGGAGTTCGCATCGCTTGTTGAGAACTTCGCCTCAGCAGACCGATTTCTCGCAACCATTTTGCCCGAACTCCAGTACTCGAGGACTAAGGAGACATCAGCCTCTTTGGACAACTTCATAAACTCATCAAGCTCTTTAATAAAAGCGTTCGTGCTATTACTCGGCGACGTGCGACACCCTCCAATCGTGATGAGTGTTGCGGCAATCAAGGAGGAAAAGATGATTCTGAGTCTGAAGGTCACGAAATGATGTCCCGAACCAGCAGATCTGGCTCTTCCCCAGCCGCCTGCTGGTTCCTCAACTATACCGAGACCCTGGCCCACGGCAAGACAAGAGCCAAGCCATGGCGCTGCGGGCGGACTTCAATTTCTGGGACGCCCCGAACGGGGCCGAATAATCCAGCCCAGGGCAACGCCCTGGGACGGCGTATCCCCAAAGCCGCGTCAGCCCTGAAGAGGCGAAATCCTCCATGCCAGCCCTCGGGTTCGGCGAATGATTTTGTCACGCCCTTTCAGGGCTTGTTCCGGTCGGGCGGGCGATTCCCAGGGCGTTGCCCTGGACTGGATTATTGCAGCCTTTCAGGCTGACCGGCCCACATTTCTCACTAAACTTGAAGATTGAAAACCCCCGCTACCGCCCGCAGATTCGCCCCATGACGAAATCTGTCTTCAAAGGCCCGGTCTATGTCGTGCGCGACAACATCGACACGGACCAGATCATCCCGGCGCAGTATCTCACTCTCATCCCGACACTCCCGGACGAGTACGAAAAGCTCGGCAGCTTCGCGATGTGCGGGCTGCCCGATTCGCTTTATCCGACGCGCTTCGTGAAGCCGGGGGCGGTCGACGCAGATTATCCCATCGTCGTCGCCGGCCGAAACTTCGGCTGCGGCAGCTCGCGCGAGCACGCGCCCATCGCCCTGGGCTCGGCCGGTTGCCGCATCGTTCTGGCCGAAGGTTTCGCGCGCATTTTCTTCCGCAACTGCGTCGCCACCGGCGAACTTTACCCATGCGAAATCGCCGACCGCCTTTGCGACGCGCTCAAGACGGGCGACGTAGTCACCGTGGACCTGGACCAAGCGATCGTCACGGCCGAGGCGACGGGCAAAGTTTTTCCGTTTAAACCGCTGGGCGAGGTGCGGCCGGTCGTGGACGCCGGAGGGCTGTTCAACTACGCGCGCAAAAGCGGGATGATTCCCGCCACGTCGTGAAGTTTGGCAAGCAGCCCACAGCGGAGACCAGAGACCGCATTGACGGGCTGCTCTCCCTATCCGCGAACCGCCAACGTAGGGCAGGCGTCTCGCCTGCCCTGGCCGCGAAGCGGCCAGACGGGGCCGCGCCTTCGGCGCTGGGCAGGCGAGACGCCTGCCCTACGTTGGCGGCGTGGCGGCTCAAGAGTTCAATGCGCGAGGGATTGTTTCGGGAATTTCACTCTCGTTCGCCATGAGCGCATCCCCGCCCACTGGCGGGCCGCCCGCGGGCAGTCGGCTCGCGGAGCTTCGCCAGGAATACACTTTGGCCGGTTTGAGTGAATCGGACCTTGCCCCGGATCCCATCGCGCAGTTTCAGAGATGGCTCCACGAGGCGATGGCCGCCCAATTGGCCGAACCCAATGCGATGGTCCTGGCAACCGTCGCCCCCGACGGCCAGCCCTCGACCCGCACCGTGCTGCTCAAGGCCCTTGACGCCCGCGGCTTCAGTTTCTTCACGAACTACGAGAGCCGCAAGGCCCGCGAACTGGCCGCGAATCCGCGCGCCTCGCTCACATTTCCCTGGCACGCGCTGGAGCGGCAGGTGAACATCGAGGGCCGCGTAAGCAAGCTGCCCCGCGCGGAAGCCGAAGCCTACTTCAAGCTCCGCCCGCGCGACAGCCGTCTCGGCGCCTGGGCCTCGAATCAAAGCCAAATCATCCCCGGCCGCGATGCGCTCGAGGACCGAATGAAGGAACTCCAGGCGAAGTATCCGGGCGAGGAGATCCCGCTTCCGCCGAATTGGGGCGGCTACGTGCTCGCGCCCGAGCGCATTGAATTCTGGCAAGGCCGCCCCAGCCGGTTGCACGACCGCTTGCGCTACACGCGCGAGCCGGATGGCTCGTGGCGGATCGAGCGGCTTTCGCCTTGAGCGCTGGCTTGGAACGGTCGCCAAAAGTCATTTCCGAAATGGTGGGCGGCGCCCTGCCGGGCGCCGCGGCAAACTGGCAGGTTCGCCCCACCCTTTCGGAAATGACTTTGGCAATCACTCTAATAGAACTCATCTCATAAATGCCGTGGTAGGGCGCGTCGCTCCGCGCGCGCCGTTGCGCAGACTGGAAAAAGACTGGCTTTCCTTGAAAATCGGACGCCTCGGCGCGCGCGGAGC
>CAZZAQ010000232.1:4950-7187 GCA_964652165.1 uncultured Bifidobacterium sp. | reverse complement strand
CCCACACACCCGATCCCGCCCGAGAGTTGGGCGGCGTGGCGGCGGCCGTGGGTGGAGCACGAAGGGCTGCGATTCATCAGCGCGCCCACGAATGCCCCGGCGCCGGTGTTCGTTCACCAGTACAGTCATGCCTGGTTCGATTTCCGCGGTCGGCGCGACGCGTGGACGAATTACTTCGAGAACTCGGTCGCGGCGACGGAGGCGCATCGGCGATTCTGCGCGGGGCTTGGAGAACGGTTCCCGCACTTCGGCGAGGAGATTTGGGGCATCACGGCATCGGATTCATCGCGGGGCTACGTGGTGTGGGGCGGTCCACCGGCGCACGGGCCGCTGGACGGAACGGTAGTGCCGTGCGCGGCGGCCGGCTCGATTCCATTTTTGCCTCGAGAAAGCATTCGCACGCTGCGCCTGATGCGCGAGCGTTGGGGCGGGCGCGCGTGGGGCCGCTATGGGTTCGTGGATGCGTTCAATCCGGGCACAGGGTGGGTGAACCCGGACGTCATCGGCCTCGACGTGGGCATCACCGTGTTGATGGCGGAGAACGCGCGCAACGGCTGGGTATGGAAAACATTCATGAAGAATCCGGAGATGGAGACTGCGATGAAGAAGGCGGGTTTCCAGTCCGATCGCCCGGCTGGACCGCGGTAGGGCGCGTCGCTCCGCGCGCGCCGGTGCGGATTGGAAAAAGCCTGGCTTTCCCTGAAAATCGGACGCTTCGGCGCGCGCGGAGCGACGCGCCCTACCATTTATGAGATGGCTTCCAAACTTAGTTCGTGACTTTCTGACCTTGTAACTTTCTAACCTTGCAACCTTGTAACCTCGTCACTTTGTAACAATCGCCCATGTTCCGCCTCCAACTCCGCAACGAACTCCGGAAACTCTTCGGCAAGAAACGCACCTACATCGGCTTCGGCGCTTTTTTCGTGGCGCAGAACCTGATGTGCGTCTTCCTGCGTTTCTCGAGGGCGCAGGGCGACCTTGGGGCGCTGCTGGCGAGCAACGGGTATCTTGCCGAGAATTACATCTCTGCGCTCACCGTCGCGGTTTACATGCTCATCCCGCAAATCCTCCTCCTGATGCCGCTCTACACCACGCTGGTCGGGGGCGACATGGTGGCGAATGAGGCGGAGGACGGCACCCTGCGGATGATTCTCTCGCGGCCGGTGTCGCGAGTCCGGCTGATGTTCCTCAAATGGCTCACGGGCGTCCTGTTCTCGTTCCTGCTCGTGCTGGCGCTCGGCGTCATCGCAGTCGGCATCGCGCGGCTCTGGTTTCCGTGGAAGGGGATGTTCGTGTTTATCCCGGAGATGGTATTCAGCGTGCTGGACGCGGACAACGGCCTGAAACTCTACGCCTGGTCGCAACTCTTCCTCGCCACGAACGCCGTGGTCGCGTTCTCCATCGCGTTCATGTTCTCCTGTTTCAACATGAAACCGGCCGCCGCGACGATCCTCGCGTTGTCGGTGCTCTTCCTGAACGTGGTGATGGACAGCATCCCGTTTTTCGAACGCTACAGGGAATACTTCCTCCCGCACCATCTCCGAAGCTGGCTCTACGTGTTTGCGCAACCGACCCCGTGGGGCCGGCTCGGCGAATCGCAGTGCGTCCTCCTCGGCGTGGCGCTGACGGTCTTCATTATCGGGGCCGCCGCGTTCCAGATGCGCGACATCAAGTCGTGACGAGCTTGCTCCCGGAGCCAGCGCGAGTTCATCCTGCGCGTCATGCGAATCCACCTTTTCCTCAGCGTCGCCGCAGCCGGTTTGGCCGCCGGCGCTTTGTGTTTCGAACTCCACGCCGCCCAGTCCCTCGCGCTGCACCCGGACAACCCGCGCTATTTCCTCTGGCGCGGCAAGCCTACCGTACTCATCACGTCCGGCGAACACTACGGCGCGGTATTGAATCTGGATTTCGACTACGGCAAGTACCTCGACACGCTGGCCAGGGACAAACTGAACCTGACGCGCACGTTCACGGGCGGCGCGTACGTCGAGCCGCAGGGCGCCTTCGGCATCGCCCGAAACACGCTTGCGCCGGCGGCGGGGCGGCGACGGACCTACCCGGTGGAGCGCCTGCGCCGTCCGGCCCCACGCGAAGCGTGACGGGTACGTCGACAGCCTTGGGCGGGAGGCAGAGCCGGACGGCGCAGGCGCTCTTCCCAGCCCCTCGATGGCCGACGACTAAGATTATGGCCGGGTGATGGACCAGGCGGGCCAGGGCCTCGTCAACCGCTGGCGGCG
>CAZZAQ010000232.1:0-4940 GCA_964652165.1 uncultured Bifidobacterium sp. | reverse complement strand
CGTCTTCGGCATCGCCCGGAACACGCTCGCGCCGGCGGCGGGGCGGTTTCTTTGTCCGTTCGCCCGGAGCGCCGAGCCGGGCTACGCGGGCGGCGGCAACAAGTTCGACCTCAATCGCTGGGACGAGGCCTACTTCAAACGTTTCCGCGAATTCGTCGCGCAGGCCGGCCGCCGCGGTGTGGTCGTCGAGGTGAACCTGTTCTGCCCGATGTATGAGGAGCCGCAGTGGAAGCTCAGCCCGTTCAGCACCAACAACAACGTCAATGGCCTGGGCCACATTGCCCGAACGAGCGTTTACACACTCGACAAGCACGGCGGGCTTCTCGAAGTGCAGGAACGAATGACGCGCAAGTTCGTCGAGGAGTTGAAAGACTTCGACAATATCTATTACGAAATCTGCAATGAAGCCTACTTTGGCGGCGTGACGCTGGCCTGGCAGCACCGCATCGCGAACGTCATCCATGAGACGGAAGCGAAGTTCCCGGCGCGTCAGCGGCACCTCATTTCGCAAAACGTCGCGAACAACACCGCGAAGGTCGAGAAGCCCCACCCGGCCGTGTCGATCTTCAACTTCCACTACGCCACTCCACCGGATGCGGTCGCGATGAACTGGAACTTGAACAGGGTCATCGGCGACAACGAAACCGGCTTTCGCGGCACCAATGACGCGCCCTACCGGATGGAAGGCTGGGATTTCATCCTCGCGGGGGGCGGACTCTACAACAACCTCGACTACTCGTTCGTCGCGGGGCACGAGGATGGCACGTTTGTCTATCCGGCCAGCCAGCCCGGCGGCGGCAATCCCACCTTCCGTCGCCAGATGCGCGTGCTGCGCGACTTTATCAACGACCTCAACTTCATCCGCATGAAGCCGGACAACGCCGTCATCAAGGGCGGCGTGCCGGTCACTCTCACCGCCCGTGTGTTGGTTGAGCCGGCCAGGGCGTATGCCGTTTATCTGCGGCCCGCGGCAGTCACGCGGTTCTCTGTGCGATGGACCGGGCAGATTGAGGGGCCGGAATCGGGCGAATACACTTTCCACACCTTCTCGAACGACGGTGTGCGCCTCTGGGTCGACGGCCGCAAGCTCATCGACAACTGGACCGATCACGGCGAAACCGAGGACACCGGCCGCATCGGGCTCGAAGCGGGCAAACGCGCTGACATGAAGCTCGAATACTTCTACAACGGCGGACAATCCGTGATGAAGCTGTGGTGGTCTCGCGCCGGCGCAAAGAAGGAGCCGGTGCCCCCGGGCGCACTCTGGCTGCCGGACCGCAGCGCGCACGGCTTGCGCGGCGAATACTTCCATGGAACCAACTTCGACGCCCCTGGTCCCATGCGCACGGATGCACAGGTCAATTTCGCGTGGGGCTCGAAATCGCCGTTCAAGGAGGCGAAAGCTGCGCCCTTGCGCGCTCTGGAGATGGATTTGCCCGCCGGCAATTACCGGGCCGAATGGATCGACCCGCCGACCGGCCGCCAACTCAAGCAGGAGCGCTTCAAGCACGCAGGCGGTGTTAAGGCCATCGACGCCCCGGCGTTCAGTGAGGACGCGGCCTTGCGAGTGCGCCGGAACTGAATAGTAGGGCAGGCTTCCAGCCTGTCTCCGGGGCTTCCAGCCCCAGTTCCTTCCGCGGGCAGGATGCCCGGGGAGACAGGCTGGAAGCCTGTCCTACTATGGCGCTCCTGCTTCAGGCCTCATGCCGCCTGCTCCGCCCGCTGATACACCTGCGCCCCCGGCACCGCGGCGATTTTCCGGCCGAGAGACTTGAGTTCGCCCGCGGCGACAAAGACGACACACGGGGCGGAAAGCTGGAGCTGCCAGAGCACGCGTTGGACGAGCTTCCGGTTGGCGGCGGAACCGCGGAAGCTCCACCAGGAAACATTGAGCCGCAGGCAGACCACGAACAAGGGAAGCTTGGGCAGATACCGGACCTCCTTGCGCGCCACTTCGACGGATTGAATCTCCGTTTCCACGCCGCAAACGTCGTGGATTGTTTTCCGATCAGACGGTTTCAGTTCGGCAGGAAGGAAAGTGTCCGATGCAGTGACATTTCCGCGTTCCTGGTTGGCTTTCCGGATGAGCTCCTGGTGCACGTCGGCGCGCTCTTCAAGGCTGCGCAGTTTCTCTTTCTGCCCGGTGCGCGAGAAATGCCCGTGGATCAGATTCACGCCGTCAAGCACAAGCGTCTCATCGTGGGTCATGGCGCGCTCAAGATGCTCGACGCCGCGCGGGTCGTCCGCGCTGAGGTAATGCCGGCCGCGGATGAAGTTAGCCGGGGCATGATCCGGCTCACGCGCGAGGATTTGTTCCAGGAACGGCAGCGCCGCGGCGTCGCCGTCAAGCTTCTGGAGCGTCGCGGCCTTCTCCCACAACTGCTCGACCGTCGCCGCGGCGGCCTGGGGGCTCTCTGGCAGCGCGCTCAGTTTCTCGGCGAGTTCCTTGGCCTCGGCGTGCCGGGCCTTCCAGACTTTGGCGATTTCCTGCCGCCACCATTTGCTGAGTTCTTGCTGAAGGCTTTCGAGGTGCCGACCGAGGTAGAACTCCGCAGCGGTCTGCGGTCCAATCGGAGGAAGCGACGAAGGGTATTCTCCGCGCTCAACCTCGGGCGGCAGGGCGCTCAGCGCACGCAATCGCTCCTTGAGGCACGGATGCGTGTCCAGATTGTTCGTCGGGACGAGGAATCCCTGCTTGAGCCAGCGCGCGGTTTCACCCGGGCCGGGGCCGGCGCGGAGCATCTGTCCGCCGGCGGCGAACACGCTTTCCGGAGGCTCCGGCTTTTCGTTGGCCTGCTTGTAAATGGAAGGCCAGAAGGTTTCGTCGAATTGCTCGGCGAGCACGCGGATGCGCATGAGCGCGCTCGCCGCAGCGCCGGCGCTGGTGAGTTCCGCGGCGCAGGCGTCGGCCTCGTATTCGTTCGCGCGGGCCAGGACGAAGGCGCGGGCGTTGAACCGGGGCCAATACCATTTGAGAAACCCCGAGAGCACGCCGAAGTCGGCCGATTGTTGGCGGGCGAGCTGCTCGAACACGCCTTCCCATGTGCGCCGGATGCGGTAGATCCAGGCGCCGAACCGCGCGTGGTTTCTGGAGAGATGCGCGAACTCGTGCGCCAGCACGGATCGACATTCCTCGGGCGCCAGCGCCTGCATCAACGGCAGGCCCATCACGAGGTAATTCTTCTGCCAGCCGAAGACTCCGAGCCGCGGGATCTGGACGACGCACGCGTTGAGGTCGGCGGACACCAGCACTTCGTGCGGCCGGACCGATCGCAGGCGGCGATGGATGTCGTCCAGCGCGGCAAACAACTCCGGGCACTCCGCGCGCGCCACAGGGACGCCGTGCGGCGGCTCCATCCTGACACGCAGCGCCTTGAGGATCGCCAGCCCAAGCCCGCCCACGAGGATGCCGAGGAAAACCCCGAGCTTAATCACGCCCCCTTTCGGATTCAGGATGACGAAATAGACGATGCCCGCAGTCGCGGCCAAAGTCAGGAGCAAAATGAAGACAAGATAGCCGTACCCGAACGCCGCCCAAAGACCGACGCGAACGGTGTAACTTTTCGGGTCTTGTTTCGCCTCGCCTTCGAGGCGCTGTATGAGGCGGTCCGTGTCCTCGCGCGTCACGCCGTGGAATGTAGACCGTCGCGCGTCGGAAGCCAACCCGGGAATCAGTGTTCAGCCATCGGTATTCAGTATGTGGTCAGGAACTTCACTGCACCAGGCTGGCCCAATGAACACTGAATACTCAAAACCAGTTGTTCGCTGTTTTCGGTGGAATGAGGAAGCGAAGAGTCTCGCCAGCGTGGTCGTTGTGGTAAAGAGGTTTTGAGGGCTGAAGGCCCGTCCTGTGACAGCCTGGGCTGAAGCGAGTCCGCGAGCGCAGGCCCAGGACAATGTCACCCACACCCTCTCCAAGGCCTGAAAGGCCGTCACCCGGCTCGGCGTTGGTGGTAACGCCCTTTCAGGGCTGTGAAATCCTCTGCGTCAGCGGACCTGGGGCTGCGCGCTGCGCGCTCCGCCCCAGGCTGTCACATCCCAGGCTTCCAGCCCGAAGCACGGCTGGCTCGCTGCGTTCTATTCCACCGAAATCAGCGAGGAACCTGGAAACCGAACACTGACTACTGGTCACCAAGCACCGTCGAGGTAGTCCGCCAGGTGCATCGCTTCCACGTCGTTCGCCCCTGCCCCGCGAAGACCCGCCTGGATTTGTAGCAGACAGCCCGGGTTCGTCGTGACGACAGTTTTCGCTCCGGTCTGGAGGATGTTGCCGATCTTGCGGCGTTGGAGGCGCGCGGCCATTTCGGGTTCAGTCAGGTTGTAGCTTCCCGCGCTCCCGCAGCAGAGATCGGACTCGGGAAGTTCGACGAAGTTTTCTCCGGCAATGGCGCGGACGAGATCGCGCGGCGCTTTGATGATGCGTTGGGCGTGAGCCAGGTGGCAGGCGTCGTGAAACGTAACTTTCAGTTCCGGGTTCCGGGTTCCGAGTTCCGGGTTGGGCTGTCCGCCGACAACTCGGAACTCGGAACTCGGAACCCGGAACGCTCAGCCAACTCACCGGTTGGTGGAACGGGGTCACGACAGGTGATTTCGACGGCGATGGCCGGCTGGATATCGCGGCGTCGAATTGGGGGCAGAACAGCAAGTATGAAAGTTTTCGTGGGGAACCGTTGCGCGTCTATTATGGCAACCTGGCGGGTAACGGAACGGTCCAGGTTGTCGAGGCGTATTTCCACCGCGGCAGGCAGCAGTGGATGCCGCTCCAGCCCTTTCATCTCATTGGCGCGGCGATGCCTGCCCTCCGCGAGCGGCTGGGGACTTTCGAGACCTACGCTCGCTCGACGCTGGACGAAATCTACGGGCCGGAACTGAAACGTGCGAAGACGCTGGAAGTGAATTGGCTGGAATCGACCCTCTTCCTGAATCGCGGCGATCATTTT
>CAZZAQ010000231.1:0-7190 GCA_964652165.1 uncultured Bifidobacterium sp. | reverse complement strand
CTGGCGGTATGGGCGGAGCAGGCGGAGGGATTTTCCCTCCCGATGTTGGCGGTCCTGGTGGGCCGCCCGGTGGCCCTGGCGGAGGAGGAACAATAACGGGCGGGGGCGGCGGTGGGGGTGGCGGCACAACAGCGGGAGGAGCGGGGGGGCCTGGCGGACCCGGCGCCGGGGGAGGTGGTGGCGGCGGTGGGGGTGGCGGCGCGGACACTTGGCCCGCATCAGGGTCACCACCCCCAGGAAAAGGTGGCCCTGGCGGTTCTGGGGGTAGTGGAGGTCTTCCGCCAGTACGTGGTGATGACGGGTCGATTGCGCAAGTCTCCACGATTAACGTCGGAGGCGCTGGCGGCGGAGGGTGCATAAATCTAGGTGCAGCAAGCGGCCTTGTCGAGAACTTTGGGGTATTGGTAGCCAACGGTGATGTTTCTCAAGGACAAAGGGGAGGCGATGGAGTCGTTGCCGTTTTTGGCAGGCTGCAAAACGCCGGTGTTCTTGAAGGCCGTCTTCAAGAATCAGCGGGCGGAAGTCGAGAGGAATGGCTAATACTCGGGGGAGCAGGCGGGGGCGGCGGGGGCGGTGATGGCGTCAGTGTTACGCAGCTCTCTATTCAGCGTCATGGCCTTGATATAGTGGTCTCGTGGGAAGGGGACGGCGTGCTCCAGTCGGCAGAACAGATTACGGGGCTTTGGAATGATCTCCCAGGGACGAATAGTCCATTCAACACGCAAGCCAGAATTGGCAGTAATTTCTATCGGGTCGCTGTTCCCTGTCCCGCTTTGTATGGTGATGTTAGAACAACGATTTCAGGATGGGAGAGAGATCCTGCGGTGATCCAAGCAGGTTATGATAACCTTAATAGAAGCTTCTATCTCTATGGCCACCTGACCTTTGCACAACTACTAGGTTCTGAAGTGGCAGTGCTGCTGCCGGACTTCCTTGCTCGGTTGCAGAATGTCGAACGAGTTGTAGGTGTTCCTGTCGACGTGCAGTCGATCACGCAACTGGTAACCAATATTGCGAGTCACACAGCCGGACGTACCGTCGCTCAACTAATCGCGTTGGGACCAGCAGAATTGGAGGAAGTACGGAGGATGATTTCGGAGCTTTCGACGAATGGAATCGTAGTCCCGCTTCCAGCAATGTCAGACGCTGAAGTATTACTACGAACTCAAGCGCTGCCGCTTCTTCAAACTGTGGCAGGGAATTTGAGGTTAAAGGACCTGGTCTTCAAACCTCGTGATGGGGTGTCTGTGCAGGTAATCTCCGCTATAATGTTCGCCAAAGAGGCGGGCATACTAAGCGGGTGCAGTAACGACCGCTGCTGCTTCCATGTGGATCCGCGTATCGGTCTTGATAGGTGCGATCATCGTAGCGCCTCGTGGTGTAACATACCGACCGGGGGGTCATGTTCAATCGGCAGCGATGACTGCCCTTAACTGCCGCTATGCTATGACGTTTATCGCCCGCTCAACCAGTGGGGCTCCGCGTGACGCCTGCGGTGGATTGGAGCGCGCAGCCGAAAGCGGCAATTCAAAAGGCACGGGTGCCCGCGGATCGGCCTTGAGTCCGGCGCACGAGTAGTTTCTCGGTCCCAAACAGCTTCAGCCTGCGTTCAGCCGCGCCACGTACGCGCCGTCCACGCGGTCGGCGAAGGGGAGCAACTGGCGCTGAGACTCCAGTCGGAACAGTTTGGTTTCGGCGAGGAATTCCTGAATCACGTTCTCGTTCTCTTCCGGTTCGAGGGAGCAGGTGGAATAGACAAGGAGGCCGCCGGCTCTCACGCGGGCGGCGGCCTGGCGGAGAAGGCCGAGCTGGAGTTTGCGGAGGCGGTCGATTTCCGCGGGCTGGTTGCGCCAGCGCAGGTCGACGCGGCGGCGCAAGACGCCAGTGTTCGTGCAGGGAGCGTCGATAAGAACGCGGTCGAAGGACCCCCCGCCATCAGGCGGCGCGACTTTCTCCCTCTCCCCCTCAGAGGGGGAGAGAACTCCTCGAATGTGTTGCGCAGAAGGCGCCCCTGGACCGGCGCGCCGCCAACGTAGGGCAGGCGTCTCGCCTGCCCTGGCCGCGTAGCGGCCAATCGGGGACGCGCCTTCGGCGCTGGGCAGGCGAGACGCCTGCCCTACGTCGCGGTTCATGGGCAGGGAGGAGAGTGGAGGCGCCGCCGGCAGGGATGCCGGCGGTCCGACTGAGATTTCGACGCACGTCACGCCGAGGCGGGCGCAGTTTTCGGCGACGAGTTTCAGGCGGCGCGGGTCGGAATCCTCGGCGACGATGCAGCCACGGTTGCCCATGAACTGGGCCAGGAGCGTGGTCTTGCCGCCGGGCGCGGCGCAGAGGTCGAGCACGCGTTGGCCGGGCTGCGGGTCGAGCAGGCGCGCGGCCAGGAGCGTGCTGGGGTCCTGGACGTAAAAGAGCCCTTGCTGGAAACTGGGCAGCGTGGTGAGCGGGGGATGTTCGCGCAGCTCGAAGGCGAGATCCCCCGGCACCCAATCGTAAGCGCGCGGGGTGAAGAGCACGCCCTCCTGATCGAATTGGGAGGCAAGTTGCTCGGGCGTGGCGCGCAGCGTGTTGACGCGGATGAACGTGTGTGGCGGCGTGTTGTTCCAGTCGAGCAGCGCGCGCAACTTGTCGTCGCCCCAGCGGGTGGCCCAGCGGTCGCATAACCAACGCGGGTGCGAAAAGCCGAGGTGGGGCTCATTGGTTTTGAGTTCCTCGAACTGGCGGGCGAGCACATCCCGTTCCCGCACGCAGCCGCGCAGAAGCGCGTTCACAAAGCCCGCTTGCGGACCGAAGCCCATGCGCTTGGCCAGTTCGACGGTTTCATGGACGGCGGCGTGGTCGGGCACGCGATCCAGCCAGAAGAGTTGGTAGAGCCCGAGCCGGAGGAGAATCTGCAGGAGAACTTTCTGAGGGCGGCCGTCGGTGCGGCGGGCGATGAGCCAGTCCAGCGCGGCTTGCCAGCGAATGACGCCGAACGTCAGCTCCCGTGCCAGTCCGCGGTCGGGAGCCGGGAGTCCGGGGCCGGCGCGTTGAAGTGCGTCCTCGAGAAGGGCTTCGGCGCGGTCTGTTCCGGCGGCGTGGCGGCGCAGCACGTCCACGGCAATTTCTCTTGGTTTTTCCGCGGGCACCGGCTCATAATGCCAGTCGCGCAATTGCAATCGAGTTTTTAGCGCACTGATTATGAGAGACGAATTCGAGAAACTGGCCGCGGCCAACAAGATCACGATCAAGCACATCGAGGGCTTGGTCGCGCTGACTCAGAGCGGCTACTGCATCCACCGCAGTTGGGGCTTTGGAAAGATCAAGACGGTGGACACAGTGTTCGCGCGGTTCACGATCGACTTCCAAAACAAACCGGGCCACACCATGGACCTGAACTTCGCGGCGGAGTCGCTCAAGCCGATCCCTCCCACGCACATCCTGGCGCGCAAGGCCGGGGACCTGGAGGGACTGCGCCAGATGGCGGCGCTGCACCACCTCGATCTCATCAAGGTCGTGCTCGAAAGTTACGGCGGAAAGGCGACGATCGACCAAATCCAGCAACTCCTGGTGCCGGAGGTCATCCGCGACGACTGGAAGAAATGGTGGGAGGTTGCGCGGACGGAGTTGAGGAAGGACGGCCACTTCAAGGTGCCCTTGAAAAAATCCGAGCCGATCACCTACCAGGCCAAGGAAGTTTCAGTGTCCGGCCGGTTGCTGGCCGAGTTTCGAGGAGCCAAGGGCCTTAAGGCGAAGACGCTCTGCGCGACCGAGGCGATCAAGTGTTTTCCCGACCTTGCGGACAAGGATGCCGTGGCGGCCGAACTGATCGCCGCGCTGAACGCCGACATCAACTCGCACCAGCGCACGCAGCCGGGCGTGGCGTTGGAAGCGATCTTCGCCCGCGACGACCTCCGGCAGGCGGCCGGTCTGGCGGCGCCGGCGGAGGGTGAATTGACCTCGTCGAGCATCTGGACGCCTGAAGTGCGGCTGAGCACGATTCTTGAGACCGTCCCGGTGGCGAAGCACCAGCGTGTGCTCCAGACGTTCAAAGAGGTCAATCCGAACCTCTGGCACGAGGCGCTGCTGACGACGATTAACGGCGTCCCCTCCAAGATCGTTGGCGAGTGCGTGGACATCCTGATCGAGGAAGGCAAGCTGCAGCCGTTGAAGGACACGTTTGCGGCGCTCATCAGCCGGCACACGGCCAATAGCGAACTGCTGCTCTGGCTGGCCAAGGAGCGATCCGATTCCTTCGCCGACATTCTCGGACCAGAAGTGTTCCGCGCGATGCTGACGGCGATGGAACGGGACCAATTCAACGAAAAGAAGTCCAACAAGCTTCGCGACTACATTCTCGACGACCAGGACTTGCTCGTCGAGTTGATCGGCTCGGCGGACTTCGAAGTGATCAAGGACCTCACGCGCGCGCTTCAGCTTTCGCCCTGCTTCGACGACATGGACAAGCGCTCGCTGCTGGCGCGGATCGTCAAAGCCTATCCGTCCGTCCAGGTCCTCATCTCCGGCGAGCAGAGCAAGCAGGACCACACGCTGCTGGTTTCGTGGAGCAGCCTGGAAAAACGGAAGAGCGAATACACCGAACTGGTGCAAAAGAAGATTCCGGCCAACTCCAAAGAGATTGCGGTCGCTCGAAGCTACGGCGACCTGCGTGAGAACCACGAATACAAGGCCGCCAAGGAGATGCAGAAAATCCTCATGCGCCGCAAGGGCGAACTGGAGCAGCAGCTCGTGCGCGCCCGCGGCACGGACTTCGCCGGGGTTCGTACCGAGGCGGTCAGCCCCGGCACGCGCGTGCGCGTGACCGAAGTTCAGGGCAATTACCCGGAGACCTATACAATTCTTGGCGCGTGGGACACGGATCCCGACAAGGGCATCCTCAGCTACCTCACCCCGCTGGCGCAGGCGCTCATGAGCAAGAAGATCGGCGAGGAGGTCGAGTTCGATATGGACGGCCAAAAGAAGCGTTACCGGGTGGACTCCATAGAAGCGTGGGCACCGGCGGCGACTGCGACGCCCGCTCCGCCGGCCACGCCGCCCCAAGCGCCACAGCCCGAGGGCGCCGCCCGGTAGCTTGAATCGCGGCCTGGCCACGGTGCACACATGGGCGACCCAACTGCTCGATCCAAAATGAACCCCTGCGTTTGGCCAGTCGCGCTGCTGTTGGCCCTCATCGCGGTTGCACGCGCCGAAACCAACACCGTCCGGTTCACTCCCGAGCAACGCCTCGAACCCGATCGGCTCAAGGCCACACAGGAGGCGCGCGAACGGTTTGCCAAAGCCCGCCGCCCCGTGCCCGAGGTCGGCGCGCTCCAGGATTTCCGCGCTGTCATCCATGTCCACGCCGAAGACTCCGACCACACGAAAGGCACCCGCGTCGAGGTCCTGGCCGCGGCGAAGCAGGCCGGCGTGCGCATTGTGATGTTCACCGACCACCGCGGCCCCCGGCAAGACACGTGGCGCGGACTGCGCGACGGGGTGCTGTTCATCGCGGGCTCGGAGGACGACGACGGCAAGTTGCGCTTCCCCGAGTTCGGCGCCGACGGCCAGCCGCGCGAGGACGGCGCGCTGAAGTTCCTCACGCACGTCGAGGAGCGTTATGACGCGGACCTGAAGGGCTTTGCCGGGATGGAGATTTGCAACCGGCACACCGACCAGAAGCTCGACCCTGGCATGAACGAGCACCTGCGCCGCGCCCTCGGCGAGCCGAACCTGTGGCGTCGGCTGGTAAATGACTTCAAGAAGTATCCCGATGAAGTGTTCGCCGCCGGCTGTGACCCGCGCGCGGAGATCTTCGCCAAGTGGGACCGCGAGTTGCGCAAGGGCCGCGTGACCGGCATCGGCGCGAACGACGCGCACCAGAACGTCCTCCACAACGGCGTCACGTTCGACCCATACGAGGTGAGCTTCCGCAACCTCTCGACGCATATCCTGGCCAAGGAATTGACCGAAGCCGAAGTGCGCCAGGCCTTGCGCGAGGGGCATTGTTACGTGTCGCACGATTGGCTGGCCGACCCAAGCAGCTTCGAGTTCGGCGTGGTGAACAACTACGGCGTTTACCCGATGGGTGACAAGGCGCCGCTGATCGACGGCACGCGTCTGGTCGCGCTCACACCGGTGCCGGCGAACTTGAAGCTGGTGCACGGCGGGGCAATCGTCGCGCAGACCTACGGAACGAACCTTACGTTCAAGGCCAGGAAGCCCGGCGCCTATCGCCTCGAAGCCTGGCTGGAGGTCGCGGGGGAGGAACGCCCCTGGATCTACTCGAACCCGGTGTACCTTGAGAAACATTCCATCTTTTCGATTCGCCTGCCAAATGCCGTCGACGCGCCGGGCGTGGAAGTGAAGAAGGACATTCCGTACGTCACCGCCGAACCGGCCGCAGAGCCAAAGCATCGGCTCGATCTCTACGTGCCGAAGGCCAATGGACCGGCGCCGGTGTTTCTATTCGTTCATGGAGGTGCGTGGCGGGAGGGCGACAAGGCGTGGTTCCCGCCCTTTGGGCATCGTTTCGCGAAGGAAGGCATCCTGACGGTCATCCCGAGTTACCGGCTTGCGCCGAAAAACCCTTGGCCCGCGCAGGCCGAGGATACCGCGGCCGCGCTGGCGTGGACGGTGAGCCACGTCGCCGCGTACGGCGGCGACACGAACCGCATTTTCATCGGCGGCCACTCGGCGGGTGGGCACCTCACCTGCCTCATCACCTTCAACGAGCGATTTCTAAAACCGTATGGGCTGACCCCGGCCCTCATCCGCGGGGTCATCTCGCTCAGCGGGGTCTACAACCTCGACGTGGGCGACGCGATGGCCAGCGTGTTTGGCGTGGACCCGGAAGTGCGCCGCGATGCCTCGCCGCAGTACTTCGTGAAGTCGCCCGCGCCGCCGTTCCTGGTGACCTATTGCGAGTGGGATTACCCGATGCTGCCCGCTCAGGCCCGGCTGTTCCACGCCGCGCTGCGCCGTTCGGGGGTGGAGTCCGAGCTGTACTACACCCCGAAGGAAAACCACATCATGGAGATGGTTGCCTTCACGCACGACGACGACCCGACGGCGAAACGGATCGCGCGGTTCATTCTCGATGGCGGCAAATGACGGGCGAAGAGGCTTGATGACCTTCCGCCCTCACGACGGTCGTCTCCCCGGGCCGTTGACAAAGTCGCCGGGCGGGGTAGCGCAGCCGTCCCGGCTGCGAGTTC
>CAZZAQ010000230.1:0-7203 GCA_964652165.1 uncultured Bifidobacterium sp. | reverse complement strand
TACCTCGAGCTGGACGACGTGGTGATCGTTCGCACCGAGCTGCCCGACGGGCAGGTGGTGCTGGCCAAGTTCACGGGAGGGCTCCTGTGTTTCCTGCTCATCTGGCTCCCATTAGTGCCGTGCCTGCTCATTGCCCGGCATTACAGCAGCGATTCCACGGGCTTCACTGCCGGCACGATGGCCGCGACCGGCCTCGGGATAGGACTGTTCGGAAGCGCATACATCGCCATCGGGGTGTTCGCATCCGCCATCACGCGCAGTCAAATCATCGCCGTCATCGTCGGCCTGGCCATTGGTGGAACGCTCTTCACCTGCATTTTTCTGGACGCCGTCTTTCCCTCCCAGGGTGAGGGGATTGGCCGGCTGGTGGCCTATCTGGCGTTGCACGAGCACATGCGCAACTTCGCCCAGGGCGTCGTGGACGTGCGGCCCGTGGTCCTTTATCTGAGCCTGACGGTATTGTTCCTCCTGCTGACCTGGAAGGCGGTCGAGTGCCGCCGCTGGAAATGACATGATGCCCGAGCCGCCTCCCAGCTTTTCCCGCGCACGCAAGTGGAACATCACTCTGAACACGGCGCTGCTCGTGCTTTCGGTGGGGGCGCTGCTGACGATGATGAATTATCTGGCCGCCCGACACCATAGCCGCTTCGACTGGTCGGGCACCGGGCGCACTGAGTTGTCTCCTCTCACCCGGCAGGTGCTCGCCTCCGTCACGAACGAACTGCGCGTCACCCTCTATTTCGACCGGAATGACCCGCTGTTCAAAATGTCGCACGGGTTGCTCAAGGCTTATTCCGGGGCCAATCCGCGCATCGTCATCGAGATCATCGACTATACTCGCGACACCAGCGCCGCGCTGGCGGCGAAGAAGAAATACAACCTCGTCGAAAAAAACGACCGCGATCTGGTCATCTTCGACTGCCAGGACCGCACGAAGTTCGTTTACCAGGGCGAACTGTCCGATCTCGACATGAACGAATTGCTCGCGGGCCGGAGCGGCGAAATCAAGCGCGTGGCCTTCAAGGGCGAGATGTTGTTTACCTCCGCGATCCTCAGCGTGCTCACCCCCCGCCAGCTCAAGGCCTGCTTCCTCCAGGGCCACGACGAGCACGACCCGGCCGGCGACGACGGCTTGATGGGCTACTCGAAGTTTGCCGGCGTGCTGCGCGAGAATGGAGTGAAGTTCGAGCCGCTCCGGCTGGAAGGCGCGGCCGAGATCCCGTCGGATTGCAACCTGCTCATCGTCGCCGGCCCCCGCCTGGGGATGCTTCCGCTCGTGGTGGAGAAGATCGACCGCTACCTCAAGCAAGGCGGACGCATGTTCGCCCTATTCAACTTCAATGCCGCCAACCGCGACACGGGCCTGGAACGTACTCTGGCCGAGTGGGGCGTGATTGTCGGCCGCAACTTCGTCCTCGACGAGGAATTCGCCGTGAACCGGGACAAGCAGGACATGGTCGTCTCATCATTCAGCCCGCACCGGTTGGTCCGGCCGTTGCTCGGCTCGGGGCTTTACCTGCTGCGGCCCCGGACGGTTTCGCGCGAGAAAAGCCCGGGGCGGGGCGCCGACGCGCCGCAGGTCGAGGAAATTGTCTTTACGAGTCCGGGCGGGCGCGCCATCGAAAACTTCCGTCCTGATGGCAGCCCAAGCCCCTCGTCGGACGACCCGATTGGCCGCATGCCGCTGATCGTCGCCGTCGAGCGGGGCGGCGTCCGCAACGTCAGCGCCGAGCGCGGGGCCACCCGCATCGTGGTGGCGGGCGACTCGATTTTCCTGGCCAACGACACCATCGACAAAGTCGCCAACCACGAATTTGCCAGCCACGCGGTCAACTGGCTTCTGGCCCGCGAAGAGTTGCTCCTTGGAATCCCTTCGCGGCCGATGAAGCCATACAAAGTGACGCTGAACCGGGCCCAAATGATCTCGGTGCAGTGGATTCTGCTGGCCGGTATGCCGGGCGGCGCGCTGTTGTTGGGCGGGCTGGTCTGGCTGCGGCGAAGGCGTTGAGCGATGACCCGCTGGCGCACCACCTGGATCCTGTTCGGCCTCGCGCTGGCGCTGTTTGCGTTCATCGCGCTGTTCGAGCGCCATCTGCGCACGGGCGGGGCCGACGCCCGGACGCCGGACGTGCTGCCCGCCTTCCGCTCGGCCGACGTGACGAACGTGACCTTGCGATTCACAAACGAACTGCTCCTGCGCGTCGAGCGCGTCAACGGGGTGTCGCCCTGGGAATTGACCGATCCCATCCGTTACCCGGCTCAGCCGCACGCCATCGAACGGGTGCTCCATCAACTCGAGACGCTTGTGCCCCGCACGAGGATTTCCCAGGAGGAAATGATCGCCGCCCGGCGCACGCCCGCCGAGTACGGCCTGGACTTGCCGCAAGCCTCGCTCACGCTTCAGTTCCAGGGCCAGCGCAAGGAGATCCACTTCGGCAACCGGACGCCCGTCGGCGACCAGGTGTACATGCAAACTTCGCAAGACCCGGCCGTCTTCACAGGACCGGCGGAGTTGTTTGACCGCTTGCCGCGCGCGGCCAACGATTGGCGCGACACGACGCTCATCCATTTTCAGAACCTCCAGCCCAGCCGGTTCGAGGTGCGCGCTGCCGGACGCGGATTCGCCCTGGAGGTCGATCAGACCAACCGGATTCTGGCCCTCACCAAGCCGACGCCCGCGCGGGCCGACCCTGGCCGCGTCGACCAACTGGTGCGCAAGCTCGTCGAAGCGAAAGTGCAAAAGTTCATCAACGACAATCCGCGCGCCGATCTCGAACCTTACGGGCTCCAGCCCCCCGAGGCCGAATTCATCGCGGGCATCGGCACCAACGACATCCTCGTCGTCCAGTTCGGCAAAAGCCCGACCAACGACCCCACCTCGGTTTACGCGCGGCGTCTGGCGCAGACCAACATTGTGCTCGTGCCCAAAGACCTGCTCGAATTCCTCCAGAGGCCCCACAGTTGGCTGCGGGACCAGCACCTGATGGGCTTCAATCCGGCCGCGGTTGAATCGATCGAGGTCATCGGCACGGAGAATTTCCTCGTGCGCCATCAGACCAACGGCGCCTGGATCGCGGGCGACGCCACGCCAGTGGCCGTCGACACCGAATTGATGAAAGACTGGCTCGAGGCGATGACGCGCCTGGAAGGCAGCGTGGAGGCCGACGTGGTGACGGACCTCAAAACGCTCTACAACCTGAACCCGCCCGCCCGCCAGTTTCTCGTGCGCGCCGCCCTCACGAACAGCACGGGCGCCGTCAGCAACCGAGTCGTGGCTGAGCTGCATCTGGGCGCTGTCCAGGGAGAGAAGGTCTTTGCCCGGCGGCCGGATGAGGCTTCCGTTTACGCGCTGGAGACGCGTGACGTGTCGCGCCTGCCTTACGCGCTCTGGCAGTTGCGCGACCGGCGTGTGTGGCGATTCACCACGAACCAGATCGCGCGTCTCACCGCGCAGTACCACGGCCAGTCCCGCACTCATCAACGCAGCCCAACGCACCAGTGGAACCTGGCGGCCGGCTCGCAAGGCGTGCTGAACAATCCGCCCGCGATCGAGGAAACCGTCCATCTCCTCGGCGAACTGCGCGCCGACACCTGGGTCGCGCGCGGCGATGACTACCGGCTTACCTATGGCTTCAAGGAGGACGCCGACCGCCTCATCCTCGAGCTGAAGAACGGCGACAAGCCGCAAACGCTCACGCTGGAGTTCGGCAATCGCGCTCCGAACAACGTGCCGTACGCGCTGACCGCCGTCGACGGCCAGCCGCGCATCTTTGAGATCTCACCGCAACTGTACTTGCTCATCGTGCGTTACTTTTTCTACCCGTTGGCCGGCGACGCGAAGTAGTTTGGCGCGAGGGCCGGCACCGTGAGTGACGACGCTCCAAAAACCGAAAAGCCCAATCGGCCTCGCCGCCGCGGCTGGAGGATCTTCTTTTCGATCTTCAAATGGACCCGCGTGGCCCTGCTGCTCACGCTGCTGAGCCTGATTGTCCTGGGCATTTACGTCAACCGCGCCGGCCTCCCCGAGTGGGCCCACCGCCGCGTCGTCGCGGAGCTGCGTGCGAAAGGCTGGGACGCGCAGTTCAGCCGGCTGCGCTTGCGCTGGTATCGGGGCATTGTGGCCGACCAACTCCAGCTCTCCCGGACGAACACCTACGCCGGCCCGCACTTGTTCGTGGACACGGCCGAATTCCGCCTGAACGGCAAGGCGCTCCGCTCGTTCGAAGTGCGCGCGGACTCGGTGTTCCTCTCCGGCGGCCGGCTCATCTGGCCGTTGCCGGGCACCAACTCGCCCAGGCAGACCTTCGTGCTGAACAAGGTTCGCGGGGAGCTGCTCTTCAAGCCGGATGACCAGTGGGAATTGCGTTATCTGCAAGGCCAGTCCCTGGGCGCGCAGGTTCGCATCAGCGGCGACATCACCAACGCCTCGCTGATTCGCGACTGGAAGCTGCCGAAGCGAAAACCGCGGGAGCCGCGCGGGCCTCAGCGCGATTTCTGGCAGGAATTTCTGCTCCAGGCCGACAAGGTGCGCGCCGTCGTGCCGCCCGCGGTATTCGTGGGATTCTCGCTCGACGCCCGTGACCCGCGCAGCTTCGAAGCGACTGCGAAACTCATCGCCCCCGGTGTCGAGTCGCCGTGGGGCGCGGCGACGAATCTCCACCTCACCGTCCGCGTCCTGCCGCCGGCCAGTTCGAACGACGCCGTGCAAGTGAACCTTCTCCTCGCCGCCGAGCAGCCCCGAACCCCCTGGGGCGCCGCGACAAATCTGCTGCTCGATGCCCGCCTCGAGCCATCCCTCACCGGGCCGGTGCCGACCAACGGGACGGCCAGGCTCGAGTTGCGCGCCGTTCGCTCGCCGTGGGGCGATTGCGCCCGCCTCACGCTCGACGCCAGCACCGCGCCGGTCATCACGAACCGGGCGGCCCGGCAAACGCGCGTGACCCTCGAAGCCGACGAACTGCGAACCCAATGGGGCATGGCTCGTACTGCCCGCGTTGTGGCGCGCGCCAGTCATCCAGCGACGAACCTCCTGCCCGCAGCCGTCCAGGCCGACGCGGTCGTGGAGCAGGCGCGGACCCGCTGGGCGACCTCTGCGTGGACGCGCGCCGAAACGTCATTCGACCTGCCGGGCGCCGACCATTGGCTGCTGGGGCGCACCAACTTGGCCTGGCCCGAGCGGTTGGGCAACATTCCCATCGACCTTACGCTCGACTCCAGCAACGTCATTGGCGCGCGGATGGATGTCGCCCACGCTTGGATGACGAACCGCTGGCAACCGCCTCAACTTCACTTCGATGGCTATCTCCAGACTGCGGCGGGCAGCCTCGCCGCCAATGCAACGCTGGACACCGGCTCGCGTCGCGCCGGATTCAATGCCACCCTCCGCGGCGACCCTCACGCGCTGGCGGCGCTGTTGCCGACCAATACGCAGCCGTGGCTGGCGGACTATCAATCGGCTGCGCCCATTGAAATTCAGGCCGCTGGCGGCGCAACGCTCGCCGGGTTGGACCCCCACAATCCCGACTGGCTCGCCGACACGCTGCCGACACTGACCGTCACCGGCCGCGTCACCACGGGCGCTGGCGCGTACCGGGACGTTCGGTTCTCCGCGGCGCGCGCCTTGTGCCGGTTCAGCAATTCGGTCTGGAGCCTGCCCGAATTCCGCCTTGTGAGGCCCGAGGGCACGGTGGAAGGCGACGCCGAGATTGACGGCCGGACCGGTGAGTTCCGGGTGAAGCTGGCCAGCATGATTGATCCGCAGGTATTGAGGCCGGCCTTCTCCCTGCGCTACCAACGGGAAATCTTCGAGCCGTTCCAGTTCACGATCCCACCCCTGCTGCGGGGCGAGGTGCGCGGTAATTTCCGCGACTGGTCGAAGTTGTACGCCACCGGCGCGGCCGCGGTGACGAACGTGACCTATCAGAAACAATTCGTCCGCCTGGCCAGAGTTCGGGCCAGCTTCACGAACGGGTTCCTTTCCCTCTACCAACCGCTCATTTTGCGCGACGGCGAGCGGGGCGAGGCGGAGGGCATCGGCATCGATGTGCCCAGGGAGCGGCTCTACCTCACCAACGCTTTCGGCAACCTGGGACCCATGGCGGTCGCGCATGCCATCGGCCCGCACATCGTCCGCACGCTCAAGCCCTTCGTTTTCGACGCGCCGCCCCAGGTGCGTGCCTACGGCGAGATTCCCATCGGGCCCAGCGATGGCAGCGAAGACCTGCGCTTCGAGATCGACGGCGGCGCCTTCCACTGGTGGAAGCTGCACGCGGACCGCGCCCGCGCTTCGATTCACTGGAAGGGCCGGTATCTGACCCTGACGAACCTTCAGGCCCGTTGGCACGGGTCCGATGCGAAGGGGTGGCTGTGGATCGACTTTCGCCAGCCCAAAGGCGGCTCGCTCAAGCTCCACGTCGCCCTCGCAGGGGCCGACCTCCACCGGGCGGTGCAGGATTTTCAGGACGGGCGGACCAACCGGCTGGAAGGGACCTTCGGCGGCGAACTCAGCATCATCGATGGCAGCGTGAACGACGCGAAAACCTGGGACGGCTTCGGATACGTCCACTTGAAGGAAGGTCTGCTGTGGGACATCCCGGCCATTGGCATCGTCTCGCCGATGCTCAACACGATTGTGCCCGGGCTGGGCAACGTGCGCGCCAAGGACGCCGAGGCGACGTACACCATCACCAACGGCGTCATCTTCTCCAGGGACCTGGAAATCCACGCGACGGCGATGCACCTGAAGTATCGGGGCACGATCGACTTCGATGGAAACATCGACGCGCGGATGGAGGCGCAGTTGCTCAAAGGCGTGCCGTTCTTTGGCGAGCTGCTTAGAGTGGTCCTCTGGCCGGTGGGCAAGGTCTTCGAGTACCGCGTCACCCGCACGCTCAACGACCCAAAACTCGACGAGGTTTACGTTATTCCAAAATTGCTCCTGTTCCCGCTTCAGCCGATCAAGACGTTGAAGGACGTCTTCGGTGAAGAAGTGAAAAAGCCACGGGAGAAAGCGCCGTAGCGAGGCCCCGGCCCTGAAATCGGATGCGCAAGGATTGGCCGAGCGTGACACAACAGTGTCCAATTTTAGGACGGCTTGGTGCCTGTGTCCGTAAACTGGACATTCATTAATCAGCTTAAGCGGGCTCACCAAGCCCGCAGAGTTTTGGCCAAGGCGCCGAAGCCGTCGGGGAAGAGCTGTTCGAG
>CAZZAQ010000229.1:0-7207 GCA_964652165.1 uncultured Bifidobacterium sp. | reverse complement strand
GGCTCGCGAGTACGCTCGCCCCACCTGACTGAGGGATTACTGAAAACCAGGAAGCAGGCCGCCATTGCGGTGTTTCTCAAAGCCTGTATGCTGGGGCCATGAACTTTCCGAACCCGCATCAGGCGATTGACGCGGAAAACCGGGAGAGGGACCAGCGCCTGGCCGCCCTGATTCGGCGCGACCCACACCTCATTGATCTGGCCACCAGAAACCTGGCAGCATGGGCCGCGCGGTGGGAGGAAACGATTCCCGCCTGGGAAGAATGGCGGCAATTGTTGCGGAGGCTCACTCCCGCTCAACTCGCCGAATTCCTTGAAAGCCGGACACCGAAGGCCGAGCGATTGCGGCAATCCTCGCCTTTCCTTGGTGTGCTGGCGGAAGCGAAGCAACTGCCGGGCGAGGAGTAGCGTGCAGCGCGCACAATTCGAGCAACTCGTGGTTCGGACGGCCTCCGTCGCGAACCGGCGAGAGGTCGTCGTCTTCGGTTCACAATCCGTTCATGCCGTGACGGACCAGCCGCCGACGGAAGTCCTTATTTCGGCGGAGTGCGACGTGTGGCTGCGTGATGAGCCACTGGTGGCGCAGCGACTGACCGCCGAGTTAGGCAAGGACTCCGCGTTCGCCAAGGCCGCAGGCGTCTATGTGGACCCGCTCCCGCCTGACTTGCCGATGGCGCCGGAGGGATGGGAACGCCGCTTGGTGGCGCTCCCCGTGGGGGAAGTCATCGCACGCTGCCTCGAAATCCACGACCTCATCGTCACCAAACTCGCCGCCGGGCGGCTGAAGGATTACGAATTCATCGCCGCCGTGCTGATGCGCAAGCTGGCTCGCCCCGATGAGGTCGTCCGGCGCCTCCAGACTTTTCGCGACCCGCACACACAGGCGTTGTTGTTGGCCCGATTGCGCATCGCTACGGAGGCGACTGACGTTCGGCTTTGAAGGGTCACGGAACAAGGTGCTTCGCGTTGCGTCCGTTCCCTCCGTCACTTCCCTCGTGTCCTTTCCCCCGTTGCGGAGCTTGCCCTCAGCCACTACTCTGCTCCCGAGTGCGCGCGGCGGCATCGACCGACGCCCACCCAATATGGATGCCGACAAACTCCGGGCGTTGCAAATCAACCCCGCCGCCAAAGAACGCCCGCGAGGGGCGGTCTGGATCATTTTTCTCGGTGTCTTGCTGCTGTCGGCAGTCGCGGCCTACTTCGCGTGGCCGAAGCCGGGCGATGGCCGCCGCATCGTCCGCGGCAAGGTGGGAGGTTCGACCGCAAGCCCGGCGGCGGCTTCGGCGGCGGCGACCAGCGAGAATGCCTCCGCCTCCGCCGACCCCAAGCGGGCAGGCGTCGTGCTGACCGTCAGCGGTTACATCATCAATCGGGAACGCATCGAACTCAGCCCGCGCTTTCTCGGCCTGGTCAAATGGATCGGCGTCCGCAAAGGCGACACCGTGACCAACGGTCAAGTGCTCGTACTGCTTGACGACGCCGAGCAACAGGCCCGCGTCAAGGAAGCCCAGGGCCGGGTCGCCAGCGCGGCGACCGCCCTGGAGAAGGCGACCCTCGATTACGAGCGGATGAAAAAGCTCATCGCCTCCAACATCGAGACGCGCCAGAACGAAGACGACTTTCGGCTCCGGGTCGAATCCGCCAAGGCCCTCCTCCGCGAGGCCGACGCCGCATTGGAATTGGCCCGGACGTACCTGGAATGGACCGTCATCCGCTCGACGACCGACGGGGTCGTCCTGGAGAAGCTCGTGGACGCCGGCGAACTCGTCACGCCCCAAAGCTTCGGCGGCGGACGCGGCCCGAGCACGGCGCTGGTCGCCATTGCGGACCCAAAAGACTTGCAGGTGGAGATCGATCTCAACGAAGCCGACCTTGCCAAGGTCTCCCGCCGCCAGAAATGCCGCGTCAGCCCCGAGGCGTATCCCAGCCGCGTTTACGACGGTTACGTGGCGGAGATTGCCCCCGAAGCCAACCGCCAGAAAGGCACGCTTCAGGTGAAGGTGCAGATTCTCAATCCCGACCAGTTCCTCACGCCGGAATTGAGCGCGAAGGTCGATTTTCTCGCGGGCGCCGACGGTCAAGGGAAGTAGCGCCATTCGCCTTCGACCGGCAAATCCTTCCCACGCACGTTGCGCCGGCCGGCAATTCTTGCCTGTGTGTGGTCGGTGTAGCTGCGACCGTGAGGTCGCGGGTTGAATCTTCCAATGGCGACAATCGATTCGGACGTTCAACGTCCCCGACCCGCGACCTCACGGTCGCAGCTACGCTGAGCACACCTGATGGCCGGGACGGTTTCACGCTCGGAAACTTCGGAATCCGAACCAAGCGCCGACGCCTTCCAATCCACGCGGCTCCAGCGCTCGGCATCACTCATGCTCAATCCGGAATCGTGCACAGGCCCTGCCCGGCAGCGTTATGACCATCATGGATTATGTTTACCTTGGGTTGATTGGGCTCGCGGCGCTCGTGTTCTACTGCCACGGCTTTTTTGCCGGCGTCAAACGCAGCCGGCGCGTTTACGAAGCCCTTCTCGGAAGACCGGAACCGGAACCGGCGCCGCGAGACGAAGCCTCGTCCGATTTCGATGCGCCGACCCGGCAAACCGGATTCCACGGTTCACCTCCTTCCTTGCCCGGGCGGGAACTCCGAGGCGACTTCGGAAACAACTGATCCGGTTGGCTGCTCGGCCATCGTAGCTGCGACCGTGAGGTCGCGCGACAGGCGCTCTGAATGTGAGAGTCGAGCGTTGCCGTTGGAGAATGACGCCCGCGACCTCACGGTCGCAGCTACGCCTTGGCAAACGCGCGCTTGCCCGGCTTCTTCGGGCCGGTATGCTTCGGCGCGTGATGATCCCGCACTGCCACGTCCTTCGCCCCGCTTTACTACTGTCGTTGCTGGCCGCCGTGCCGTTCCTGTGCGCCCAGGAGTCCAGTTCCACCAAGGCTCCGACGGACCCCATCGCCCGCATTCGCGACGAGGGACTGAAACGCTCGCAAGTGATGAAGACCTTGAGCTATCTCACCGACGTCATCGGGCCGCGGCTCACCGGGTCGCCCGAGATGAAACGGGCCAATGAATGGACCCGCGACCAACTCGCCTCGTGGGGCCTCACCAATGCCCAACTCGAACCGTGGGGACCGTTCGGCCGCGGTTGGTCCCTCAAGCACTTTTCCGCGCAACTCCTCTCCCCGCGGGTCATGCCCCTCATCGGCGTCCCCAAGGCCTGGTCACCCGGCGTCGATTACCCGGTCGTGGGCGACGTCATCTATGTTGAAGCCAGCAAGGAAACCGACCTCGATAAATACAAAGGCAAACTCAAGGGCGCGATCATCCTCACCGCGCCGCCCCGCGAGTTGAAGCCCCGCTTCGAGCCGATGGCCACGCGCCTGGCCGAAACGAACCTTCTCCGCATGGCCAATGCCGGTGAACCCGGCTCGCGCAGCCCGCTCCCCTCCGAGCTCCCGCGCCCCCCGCGCACGGTCACCACGAACACTCCCGCCACGATCTCCACCAACACTCCACCCCGCACCAATGCCCCGCCCGGTTCTTCGCGCGGCGGGTTCTCCCGAACGCCCTTCTTCATGAACGAAGGCGCCGCCATGCTTGTCACTCCGAGCTACGCCGGCTACGGCGGTTCGGTCTTCGTCGATTCTGCCGTGGTCCCCAGCGGAGGCGCGAACACCAACCTGACCGGCCGTTCCGGATGGTCCACGAACGCCCCGCCATTCCTGCCGCAAATCGCCCTCAACGCCGAACATTACAACCTCCTCGTCCGCCTGGCCCAGCGCGGCGAAAAGCCCCGCGCCCAAATCGAACTCCAGGCCCAATACCACACGGACGACCTCATGGCCTACAACACCGTCGCCGAAATCCCCGGCACCGACCTCAAGGACGAACTGGTCATGCTCGGCGGCCACATGGATTCCTGGCACGGCGGCACCGGCGCCACCGACAATGGCGCGGGAGTGGCCGTGTGCATGGAAGCCGTCCGCATCCTCCAGGCCGTTGGGCTCCACCCGCGCCGCACCATACGCATCGCGCTCTGGAGCGGCGAAGAGCAAGGCCTGCTCGGCTCGCGCGCCTACGTTGCCAAACACTTCGGCTACTACACGAACGTCACGGGCGACCAACGTCTCGCCGCGCGGGCTGAATCCCCCCGCAGCCGCGAACGGAGCGAGGAACGCCAGCGCCAGTCCAGTTCGAGCCGCCGCTCCGATCGCAAACTGGTCCCTGGCCCCGAACACGAAAACTTCTCCGCTTATTTCAATCTCGATAACGGCGCCGGCAAGATTCGCGGCGTTTACCTCCAGGGCAACGAAGCCACCCGCCCCATCTTCCGCCGCTGGATGGCCCCCTTCGCCGACCTCGGCGCCGAGACCCTCACCCTCTCCAACACGGGCGGCACCGACCACCAATCCTTCGACGGCGTCGGCCTGCCCGGCTTCCAGTTCATCCAGGACGCCCTCGACTACTGGACCCTGACCCATCACTCGAACATGGACACGCTCGAACGCATCGTGCCCGAGGACCTCGTGCAGGCCTCCGTGGTGATGGCCGCCTTCGTTTACCAGGCCGCGATGGCCGACGAGAAACTCCCGCGCAAGCCGGAGCGGAGAAACTGAGGAGTCCGTGGGATGAACGACAGCGTGCAACCTGCGGCCCGTGATTTTGGACTGCGGTGGCAAGCGTAGCGCGACACCGCTTTGGCTTGTTTGGCCCAGGCTTGGCCTGCAGCCAAAACGCCGTCGTCGCTGCGCTCTGCCGGCGCACTCCATAGCTCTTGGCGTCCTCCACGCCGCGCACGCCTGAGTATGTATCGCATTGGGCGGCGAAGATTGACCGGCTTCCGCCCCGCGCGTAATCTGCGCGCATGAAGACACCAAGGCTTAACTACCTCCCCCTGCTTGCTCTTCTCCCGGCCCTGCTTCAGCCCGCGGAGGCGCAACAGCGGAGCGCCACCGCCACACGGCAGCCACTCTGGAAAATCGAGGGCAAAGCAGCCACGGTCTATCTGCTCGGCTCGCTTCACCTCCTGAAGAAGGAGAACTATCCGCTCGCGGCCCCCATCGGGGCGGCCTTCGACAAGGCGAAAGTCGTTGTCTTCGAGACGGACATGGAAGCGCTCGAAACGCCGGAACTCCAGATGAAGTTCCTGAGCAAGAGCGCCTTGCCCGCGGGGGAAACGCTCCGCGACCAATTATCCCCGAAACTGTACGAACAATTGGCCGCCCAACTGAAGGAGACCGGCCTGCCCGCCGAGGCCGTCGAAAAACTCAAGCCGGGCATCGTCGCGCTGACCATCGCCCTTGTAGAAATGCAGAAGCTTGGCATGGACGAAAAGCTTGGCGTGGATCTACACTTCCACCAGCTTGCCCGAAAAGCGGGCAAGGAGATCATCGGGCTGGAGACACCGGATTTTCAGGTGGACCTCCTGACCGGATTCTCCAAGGAAGAGGGCGAGGCGATGCTCAAGAGCACCCTCAAGGACGTCAGCACCTTGAAGCAGAAACTCGGTCAGTTGCTCAAGTCCTGGCAGACCGGCGACATGAAAACCGTGGCCGACCTGCTGAATGAGGCGCTGGAGGAACAGCCCGAGCTTTACAAGCGGCTCGTCGTCGAGCGGAACAAGCGCTGGGTTCCCAAAATCGAGGAATTGGCCCGCGGCGACAAAGACGCCATCGTCATCGTGGGCACCGGCCATCTTGCCGGCAAGCAAAGCGTCATCGAATTGCTGGAGAAGAACGGATTCAAAGTGACGCAGCAGTGAGCGAAGTGCGGGGACAAGGGAGTTCGTTAAAACGTTGAATCGTTGAATCGTTAAATCGTTAAATCGTTAAATCGTTCATGAGCGCGGGCCTGCTCGTTTCAACGATTCAACGCTTTAACGATTCAACGCTTTACCACTCCTCCTGTCCAAAAAGGCTGCTCCAAATCTTGCGCATCTTGTGCCGGGCGCGGAACGCTTTCACTTTTACGAGAGCGACGGACCAGCCGGTGCGGCGGCTGATTTCCTCGGTGCTGCGTTCCTCGAGGTGCAGGAGCGTGACGACCAGCCGCTCGTCAGGCTTGAGGCGGGCCAGGAGTTTTTCGAGGATTTCCCGGGCCGCGCTGCTTCGCTCTCCCGGCAGCTCGGTCTTCGAGGAGGCAAGGTGCTGCACCACGGCTTCTTCTTCCTCGCTCAGGTCGCCCATGCGCAACTCGGGACGAGCCGCCTCGTGCTTGAGTTGATTGATGCAGGTGTTGATGGTGATGCGCGACACCCAATGTTCCAGCGGCACCAGCCCGGAGAATTGGTCGAGCTTCCGGAAAATCTTTGCGAACACGGCTTGCGTCAAGTCCTCCTCCTGAGTGCGGCGCGGCAGGTGGCTGCGGACGGATTTGATGACCGTCGGGTAAAGACGCTGGACGAGCGAGCGGGCAGCCGCTTCGTCGCCGTCGAGCACGCGGGCGACCCAGGTCGCATCGTCGAGCTCTTCCGCCCGGTCTGCTGGCTCGACCGGCACAGGATCGGCCCGACGGACCGCCCTGACCGGTGATGGGAGCCGCAAGCCCCGGCGGCTCGACAAGCCGGCGTGCCAACCCGGAATGGCTCGAAGGCTCAGAGTCGATGCAGTCATGTCATTTCTTGCGTTCACAACTACATGCGCAAGAGAGCAAGAAAGTCCGCAAAGAATTCTTCGTGTAACTCTGGGCAATTGTAACGGTGGCCCCAAAGTCAGACGGGACCAGCCCACGGCTCGCGAGGACGCTCGCTTCACTCGGGTATGCGGCAGCCCCAAAAGCGGGGCGGGACCAGTCGGTGGGGCGAGCGTCCCCGCGAGCCGTCCCGCGTGAGGGCAGGTTCAAGGCGGGGCTCGACCAGCCCGACTTGACGAAACATGCTCCTTGCAAGGCGGTTACTGAAATTGAAATCGCTGAAGCGTTGTGCTATCAAACCGTTGAACCCGGATATTTCACAGCGCGCAGGAAACGCCCACAGCCTGTAGCCGCCGACGTGAGGAGGCGGACCCGTTTCGCTGATGGAACCATCCGCCTCCTCACGTCGGCGGCTACGGCGCCTATCAAGTATCCGGGTGAAGCGGTGAACAGGGGCGGCGCGTGGCCGTTTCAGCGATTTAACGATTCAACGATTCAACGATTTTACGCAATTCATCGCCCGCGAATCTCCCGGTGCAGCCAGACGCGGGCGTAAGTCCAAACGCTCTCGG
>CAZZAQ010000228.1:5927-7233 GCA_964652165.1 uncultured Bifidobacterium sp. | reverse complement strand
GTCGAGCAATCCCGAACACCCGTCAAACCCGAACTACCGTCAGTACCCGCGGAGCTAGGTGAGGAGCCAACACCTTCAGACGGAGGTATAGCAGTCCGGGAGCAGGAACGGGATTACTCTGAACATCAGCTCCCACCAGTAGTCTCGACAGAAGATTCAAGCCATGGCATCACACTCCAGGTCACAACTGATGCTCCCGATATCGGCGTTCACGACGATAAACACCGAATCCATAGCCAGCCAATCGAAGAATCTCCGCTCGCCAAGGATCTCGCCTGGGTTCCCGCCACCCATGACGTCCCCGAACTCGCGTCAAACGGCGAGAGTACGGTAGACAGCACTCCAAGAGAGACCGATGACTGCATGGGAACTCCGAACCGACACGGGAACCAACCGGGCCCCAAAGAAAGACCAACCCGAAATGCTCCGATGGACTCACCTGGGCGGCGAAGTGGACGCACTGGCGAGGCAACGGGCAAGCCCGAGCGCTCCCGCGTGGATGTACGCGAACGTCCAGAACTCGTGTGCTGGCTAGAGGGAATGAATTGGGTAGTCGGTGTTGAATCGAATGCTGCTAGCGAGAAGTCATCCTCTGCCACGCAGTGTGGGGTAGAGTTGGAGCAAGATTCCCGACGCGAGGGCTGCTGGCGGCTCAAGCGGCCGCTCGACGCGGTAGAAGTCGAGCAGGCAAGCAACGGGGATCTACTTGGCACGGTAATCCCCTCCGCACCGTTCCGATTGTTCAAGCTTGTTGGGGCGCAAGCGGCGCGTGGAAGGGCTGTGACTCAAGGAACGGAAGGACGATTCCTGATCGTGGTTCCGACCCCTTGGTCATGGAACGAAGAGGCTTCAGGCGCATTTATCGGGACGGTGGAATACGTCAATCCTGCAACGGCGCGAGGCTATCTCGTCGTTCTGCCACTTGAAGACGGTCGGCCACCGTCATTCACGACCCCGGACGGACAGCGCATAAGCCTCCCTTGCACCTCCGAGCCATATAAGCTGTTTGGCGATCGAGTGGACGACGAGTTTTCCGAGTGTGGTACCTTGTTTGTTCGCGAACCCCCAACTCTGGAGGGCACTGATGCAAACTTGGATGTAGTGGCAGCAGTCGTCGTCGGCGAAGAGATTGCTAGACCAGGGACCCCAGCGTGGCGAGTTCGTGGTCACACCTTCGACGAGCTCAGGCCACTGTTGGCAAGTCGAGGGTCCGGCTGGTTCTTCGTTCGGCTCTACGACTCACAATTCGAACTTCTGGACAGCTTGGACTTTCGGTTTTCAGCATCATTGCTAGGACTTGAGATTC
>CAZZAQ010000228.1:1433-5917 GCA_964652165.1 uncultured Bifidobacterium sp. | reverse complement strand
GTTCCTGCTGCAGGTGGCCATGAGCCTGCGAAGATTGTTTTTCGTCATCATCCTGACTGCACGGTCAGGTCTATCTGTGAGTTGCCGCTTCTCAGCGTAACTCGCCAAGAAGGTGGCTGCACCGCGTGCATACCGGTGGACCCAGGCTATGACATCACGCGCTGGGAGATTTCTGACGGCGTGGGAGCGGCGTTCGAGCTTCGATTGCTGGTCGCGCGCCTCTGGTGGCGAATGGAGTCTTCGGACGACCCCACTACCAAAACGAGATTCTCCGATTCCGCGATAGAAATAGATCGCGACGCCATCAAGCCCACCTCCAGTAAGAAGCTGTGTTTGCTGCTGCCTAAACCGAGATGGAGCGAGGAAATTAGGATTGGCTTCAACAATGGAACCCGACGTTCCGTCCACATCTCACGCTCGGACCGAGCTTGCATCATTCCGCTACGTGAATTAGCAGAGCACAAGCAAGCAGTAGCGGCAGACCAGCAATCTATCCTGAAAATCTGGGTCTGTGAGCCTACAACCGGCAAGCACCAGGAGCTTGTGGTGGGTACCATTGCGGCACTTCCTCGGCCTATGAAAAGGCTACCGCCACTTGAAACGAGAATTGCCCCACCTCACCTCATGGCGTTGTTGTCTCGCATACGGCCGCATTGTGAGGGTCCTGTGCGAAATCTTATTGTTGAACTACGTACCCAAAGCTATCGCCGCGCCCGACGGCGATGTGAGGCCGGTGCGATTGAAGAATTCAATCGGGCGGCTCTTGGCATTCTCGCTGTGGTGTGTGAGGACCGAACGTTATTGCGTAAGTGGAACCGTGAGCTAATCAGTTCGAAGTGGCAACGACGAGCGAAGGAGGCTAATGAGGTCTTCCCTGAATTGGTGAGGGAGATTCATGTCAAAGCGTCCAACCCGCAGGAGCATCGGCGGCGACCTAGCGATGCGACCGACCAGAAGGTAGGAGTGGCTTATGCAAGTTGAATCGGGGGGACAAGCCGCGACAAAGCGGGAACGCACGCCCCAATCCTCGGTCGACTTGTACGCGCTAACACAAGAAATCGGTGAGCGTTACTTCAGATATTTGAAGACCGCCTTCTACTTCAAAGATGCTGAGTTTAGAGGGTCGTTCGAAACGGCGCTCGATAAAGGCTCTCTAATCAAGGGTCCCTTCATCGAGTCCACGCCCGTCTATAAGCGAGGCAAGCGTGCCGCTGATTTGATTCAAGAGGTCTTGGGGAGTGTGCCCGAAAGCGGTTTTCTGGCAACGATGTCACCGCAAAGGCACCTCTACAGCCATCAAGAACAGGCCATTCGTCGCGTGAACGAAGGCCATAACATCGTCCTTGCCACGGGGACCGGTAGCGGGAAGACCGAGGCGTACCTGTATCCGATTCTGCTTCACCTTTACCGCGCAAGTCTTGCGGGCAAGAAGCCTGCTGGCGTGAAGGCCCTCGTTCTGTATCCAATGAACGCGCTCGCAAATGACCAACGTAGAAGACTCGGAGAACATTGCAAGCAGCTCCGTGAACGCGGAAGTTCGTTTCACTTCTCCTTTGGGCAGTACACCGGCGAAACTCCCGAAGACGAAGCGGATCTGTGGCGTTATGCACGGCAACACCTAAAGGGCCGTTTCCCGGGAGAATTGGTCTTTCGTTCCGAGATGCGCGCAAGTCCTCCCGATGTCTTGCTTACGAATTACTCGATGCTGGAGTACCTGCTGCTGCGCCCCCATGACACCCCATTGTTCGACGATGGTCGTGGCGAGACTTGGCGCTTCTTGGTTCTCGATGAAGCCCACCAGTATCGCGGTTCGAAAGGTATGGAGATGGCCATGCTGCTGCGTCGTCTCAAGCGACGGCTGCGCGATGGTGGATGCAAGGAGCCTCTACGATGTATAGCGACGAGTGCTTCTCTTGGTGAAGGAGTCAAAGATAAAGAGCGTGTCGCGCAGTTCGCCGAAGAACTGTTTGGTGAACAAGTCACGCCGGCCGACGTCATCCTTGAAACGCGTGAGGAAATCGAGCCGGTCATGTCGGAAACAGAGCAGCCGTACGACTCCTATTTGCGTTTGGCCGCCGAGATTGAGACGAACGACACGGACACACCAGACCAAGGGAAGGCCGGTGAGCGATTTCGATTGCTTCAATCTGATGGTCGAGTTCGTCGCCTTAAGACTGCGCTTGCCATACCAAGAGAAATCGGCGAGTTAGCTTCTGAGGTGTTCAGCGACGCTCCGCATGAACAGCGTCCAACGCTGCTTTCGACCATGGTTGATTTGCTCGCAAAGACGCAAGATCCAGAATCCGGCGCGCCTGTATTATCTCCGCGCTATCACTTTTTCCTACGTTCCTTGGAAGGCGCATTCGTGACCTACAGGCCGTCTAAGCGTGTGTCACTAGAGAGAGCATCTTCGACTGGCGCGGATTCTGGTGAGCCCGCCGCCTTCTTCGAAGTCGCGTTGTGCCGCGAATGTGGACAGCACTACTTCGTCGGGCGGCGCGAACAGGGCAAGCTACAGGAGGCCATTCGCGACCCTAGTAATGATGATTTCAATGTCTCGTTCTTCAGGCCGGTTGAAAACCACGAAGCCGAAAGGTCGGCCGATGCTGCCCCTCAGTCAAGGCTGTGTTTAACCTGCGGAAATCTGTCAGCACAGGGCGTTAGCGACCTATCGTGCTCACACAATTCGTCGATTGCTGTTGTAGAAGAGCGCGTACGGGACGAACACGAAGACCAGATGCGAACGTGTGGGTCGTGCGGCTACCGAGGCCCCGACCCAGTCCGCGAGGTCGTTCATGGAGCTGACGGACCTAACGCAGTAATAGCGACGACGCTGCATTGTCGTTTGCCCGAAGAACGCAGAAAGGTGCTGGCCTTCGCGGACGGTAGGCAGGAAGCAGCATTTTTCGCGTGGTATGCGCAAGACAGCTATGACTCGTTGCGAGACCGCAACGTGATCGTCTCTAGCTTGCGGAATATAGCTTCGCACGGACCCGTTTCTCTCCGGACGCTGGCGGGTGAGCTACGTGAACAGATGAAAGCTCGGGGCATCGTCCAGGCTTCGGAGGACGAGCTTCAAGCGCAACGTCGCGCTTGGACAACGGTATTTCGAGAATTTGTTACCGACGAACCACGCTTGTCAGCGCAGGGCGTAGGTCTCATCCGATGGTTTCCTCACTTCCCTGCGAACCTGAGAGTGCCAGATTGCCTCACGCAGTCTCCCTGGTCCCTCAGCGAGAGCGAAGCGTGGGAGCTGATGCGCATCTTGGTTGATTCGGTTCGGGCAGAGTTTGCCGTCGAGCTCCGAACAGAGAAAGCCATCAGAGTACAGTGGGATGACCTCGGGTTGAAGGCTCATCAGAATTCAGTCGAGATTGGGTCGCGCGACGGGAAGTCCGGGGTTAAGGCAGCCAAGGGAATCAAGGCCTGGGATGGCATTAACGGGCGGAGGGTGCATTACATGACCCGCATCTTAGGTGGGAAGAACGATGCCAATGTGGCGGCTGCACAAGATGCGCTACGCACTATTTGGGAATCAATTCGAAGCGCCGGTTCCGAACGGGACGGTGACGATAGCTTCTTGATACGCATAGGGGACGCAATGCGGCTTAACCCCGATTGGTGGCGCGTCGCACTCAATGCTGATTCGGACAGTCTGCTGCGTTGCACGTTGTGTGGCAGATATCAAACGTTTGCTGTCCGAAACCTATGTGCGAGGCCTGGATGCACAGGTTTGTTGCGAAGCGTGAGCCAAGAAGAGCTCGATGCCGGTGCGAATCACTACCGGGCTCTCTACAGAGAACCAATGCCCTCACATTTGCGAGCTGAAGAGCATACCGCCCAAATCGATAAGGAACGGGCGAGGGAATTCCAAGCAGCCTTCGAACGTGGTGAGATTCATCTGCTAAGTTGTTCCACAACGTTCGAATTGGGCGTCGATCTTGGCGACCTGGACACCATCTTCCTCCGTAACGTTCCACCTGAGCCATTTAACTACACTCAGCGGGTTGGTCGTGCTGGTCGTCGGCCTGGACATCCAGGGTTAGCCATTACGTATTGTCGGCGGCGCCCACACGACTTGGCACACTTTGCCGAGCCCGACCGGATGCTGCAAGGACGGACGCGACCGCCAGTTTTGCACGTTACTAATGAAAAGATTGTCTTACGGCATGTTGCTGCCGTCGCCTTATCTGTATTTTTTCGCAGTCCGGGTAACAGAAGTCGATTCACTAGCGTCGCAGCATTTTGCGGTGACCCGGCCTCTCCCACCGGAGTAGCCGACCTAGCTGCGTTCTTGGTCACGAACCGCGATGCGGTGGAAGCCACACTGCGCGACATAGTGCCGGAAGCTTTGCATGCGAAGTTGGGCTTGGATGATGGGGCATGGGTAAACGAAATAACTGCACCCGAGAGTAGGCTCGCGAAGGCAGAAGCAGAAGTGTCGAGTGATTACATTCAAGTGTGCCGCCTCGAGCAGGAACACG
>CAZZAQ010000228.1:0-1423 GCA_964652165.1 uncultured Bifidobacterium sp. | reverse complement strand
TACCGAGAGGCTGCCTGGGCGAAGGACCGGGCGGCGACAATCAAGAATGAGGACGTAATCTCGTTTCTCTCGCGGAAGGCAGCGATTCCGAAATATGGCTTCCCGGTTGATGTCGTGGAACTGGATCTGAACAAGCTAAATCGAGCTAACGCTCCATCCGATGCATCAAGGGTATCTCTACAGCGTGATTTGTCGATTGCCGTAGCTGAATTTGCGCCAGGCAGTCGTGTTGTAGCTAACAAGAAGGTCTGGACTTCCTACGGCCTCAAGAAGGTGGTAGGACGAGAATGGGATCGGCGCGAGTATTTCAAGTGTAAGCGCCACGGCACCTTCATTTCCTGGATGGAGTCTGCGACTGCGCCTGGCAATCGGTGCTGTGAGCAGGCTCTAAACGGGCGATATATCGATCCGAGTTTCGGATTTGTAAGCGAGAGGAAACCCCCTGATGATCCATCGGTGAGGCCGTCGAAGGTCTACACGACACGTCCGTACTTCTCCCGCTCCGTTACCGAGTTTCCTGAGAAGCAGCACATTAAAGACATAATTTCCCTGACGAAAGCATCTCCGGGCTATCTAGTGGTGCTCTGCGAAGGCAGAAAGGGGAAAGGCTTTTTGATCTGTCGCGAGTGCGGGGCTGGGCTGTCGACTACGGGTAAGAAGTCGACTGCGAAGTCGCACAAAACTCATTACGGAAGAGACTGCTCTGGAATCGCAGAACACCGCGTTGCACTGGGCCACGAGTTTCTGACCGATGTCTTACGCCTGCAATTTCACCCGAAGACAGCAAAGGTGAATTACGGAGATATATGGTTCGCGTACTCCGTCGCATACGCGTTGCTGGAAGGTACAGCCGAAACCCTCGAAGTACCGACAAGCGACCTGAGTGTTACGGTGAAGCAAAGCGAGATTGGAAGTGATATGCCAGAGATTGTTATCTATGACAATGTTCCGGGTGGAGCAGGGTTAGTCGCCCGACTGGAAGATAGTGCCGTGCTTCGGGAATGCCTAGAGATAGCACACCATAGGGTCAGCGGAATCTGTGGCTGTGCCGAAGCCACAAGTTGTGAGGGATGCTTAAGAAGCTACGCGAACCAATTTGCCCACGCTCGGCTTTCACGTGGACCGGCAAAGGAATTCTTGGCAGATGCTCTCAGCAGATGGGAGAAGGCTCCATAGGATTGAGCCGGGTGCCCCATCCCTTCGCTCAGCGAAGGGTGGGAAGGAGTTTCCACTTGGTTGCGCCTTGGCTAAACTTCCGGCGTGCCCAAGCGACTCAAACGCTACTCCTGCTCACGTTGTTCTATTTCTCTTTGCGCCGCGACCTACCCGCGCAGGTCCTCCTACTTTCCCGCGGCTTCCTGGGCGCGGACGAAGGCGTCCACGTTGTCCTTATCTATGAGCATGCTGCCGGTATCCACGAAGT
>CAZZAQ010000227.1:5549-7235 GCA_964652165.1 uncultured Bifidobacterium sp. | reverse complement strand
ACGACTCGTCCGGTTTCGAGGAACACGGACGAGCAGTTCGGTTGTTCAGTTCGTGAATTCATGGCTTTCCATTCTTTTTAAAAGTCAGTTCCTCGAGCGTGTAACCTCCAGCATTCAGTTCGATCCGTCGCAAACCACCGCCGTGTTTGATTCGTTGTTTGCGGCGAGCATTCTCGACCGACGAGCTTAAGCGAATCGGTTCGCGCGGCCTTTGATCTTGGTCAAACAACCCGCACGCACGTCGAAGCTCCTGCATCGCTCGAGCGTCAGAACATGCATGAATTCGATGCGCCGAAGAGATTTCCTCAAAAACGTTGTCGCCGCCACGGCTTGCACGGTCACCACGCCACTCTTGGTCGCTCAAACTTTCACCACCGCGCCGTCGGGTCCGTCCGCCGCAAAACTCCCGCGCCGGCGCGGCTTCAACTTGTTGGAAAAGTTCGTCAAACGCCGCGAAGGCAATCCCGCCTTCCGCGAGACGGATTTTCAAATCATGCAGGAGTGGGGCTTCGATTTCGCGCGGCTGCCCATGTCGTATCACTGCTGGTCGGAGCCGGACCCGGCACGCTGGCTGAAGATGGACGAAGTGCAGCTCGAACACGTCGATGCGGCAGTCGTTCTGGGCCGCAAACACGGCGTTCACATCAACCTCAACCTGCATCGCGCGCCCGGTTACTGCGTCAATCCGCCGAAGGAACCGCTCGACCTGTGGAAGGACGCGGCGGCTTTGGACGCGTGCGCGTCCCACTGGGCGGCGTTCGCGCGCCGTTACAAGGGTCTTCCCAATCGTGAACTGAGCTTCGATCTTCTGAACGAGCCGCCGGACCTTCCCGCCGACACCTATGTGCGCGTGGTCAATCATCTCGTCTCTGCCATCCGCGCGGAGGATCCGCAGCGGCTTATCATCGCCGACGGCCTGCGCTGGGGCCGCGATCCGGTCGAAGGCCTCGTTGGCCTGGGCATCGGGCAAAGCACGCGCGGCTACGACCCCATGCGGGTGAGTCATCATAAGGCCGGCTGGGTGAAAGAGTCGGACCAGTGGCCGGAACCAACCTGGCCGTTGAAGGAAGGCGACAAACCGGCGTGGAACAAGGAGCGCCTGCGCCGCGAACGCATTGCGCCATGGCAGGCGCTGGAACGGCGCGGCGTGGGCGTGCATGTCGGTGAATGGGGCACGCACAACCGCACGCCGCACAACGTCACGCTCGACTGGATGCGCGACCAACTGGAGTTGTGGAAGGAAGCCGGCTGGGGTTGGGCCTTGTGGAACCTGCGCGGTAGCTTCGGCGTCCTCGACAGTGGCCGCACGGATGTACACTACGAAGATTTCCGCGGCCATAGACTCGACCGCACGATGCTCAAGTTGCTCCGCGAGGTCTGAGGATTTTGCGAGAGACGCTCACTGCTGGCCGTCTGGATCTCCCAAGGCAAGAGCGTGAACCGCTTTCACCAGTCCGACAGCTTTCGCACGGGCTGGGCGGGGGCAGGAGCCGGCCGATGACCTTGCGGTGAGAGGAGCACCGCAAGCCGCAAATCACGCGCGTCAGCCACGTGCACCGTCAGCTTCCGGATGCCCATGTTGCGGTTCTGACGCTCGGGATTCGGCGATCCGGGCAACGGTTCGGCGGGCCGGCTCTCGAACTTTGCGTTTGTCGGGGACAACAGTTCGGCGCGCATCGAAACCCC
>CAZZAQ010000227.1:0-5539 GCA_964652165.1 uncultured Bifidobacterium sp. | reverse complement strand
CCATCCGCGCTGAATTCAATTCCGGCCGGCGTGTGCATGAACCACCAGGCATCGGCCGGTGTGTCGGCGCGGACTTCATCCTGCACGAGAAGCTGCTGCCGGTCGATCAATGCGACGCCTCGGCGGACACTCTGCCCGTGCTTCGCGTAGGCGGGTGTGAGATCGGCGATGGCCAGGGCCCGCCCGGGCCGCGATTCGAACCGCTCGATGCGGGCTTTGGCCGAGGGCTCCTGGTCCGGGCCGGCGCCAGGGTTGAGGATCAGCGCGTTCTGGCCCTCGGCCCGGAGTCGATAGTAGGTCCAGCGATTCGTTCCAAAGTAGCCGGGCAGGTTGTAGTTCTCGGCACCCAAATCGACGGCCCAACGCTGACCGAGCGCGTCGAAGACGAACGAGCCGAGATCGAGATGGCTATGGTTGGCCTTGTTGTCGCCGGCCTTGAATCCCAGGAACGCCGCGCCGCGATCGTTCCACGCGCCGCGAAATATCACGATGTCCGCGCCACGGAAATGTTTGTCGAGCGGCATATCCTTTTCTGTGTCTCCCGCCAGGTCCGTGTCGAACCACAGCAGGTCAAGCGGGTCCGGGGACGCGAGTCGTTGCTGGTAAACTGCGAACGCGGGACGATGAAACCGCCGGGCGAGCCAGAGCAGTTGCGGCGCGCGGATTGCGCCGTCGCCGCCGTCCGCGTAGTTGAATGTGCGGTTCAGGGGGCCGGTGAGAAAAATGGGAAACATGCCCGCCTCGGCAAAACCCGGCATCTCGGAAAGCCCGAAATCCGTGCCCAGCGCCGTTTCGAGCGCGGCCAGGAAAACGACGTTGTAAGTCGTGGCGTAGTCCCAATAGCCCGGCCCCTCGGCCCAGGCGCCATCCGGCGCGAACTCGGCCATCGGAAGCTGAATCGAGACACAAGCGTCGTGAAGGAGTTCACCGGCCAGTTGCGGCTCTTCGTCCGCCAAGGCCAGCGCGCCCATCCCGATGCCGCCGTTGCACACCTGATTCCAGTTGTGCCGGGCGCGCGTCCATCCGATCTGCTTGCGATGGATTTCCAGTGCCGGTTTCAAGCCCTTCTCCACCATCGCCGTCCGGAGCGCGGCGCGTTGTTCCGCCGGCCACGCGTGGAAAAGCCAGTCATAGCCGATGGCGAATGCGTGCGTCATCTCGGCGGTGTCGAGAAAGTGGCGCGGATTCCAGTCCGGGAACCGAGACGCGGCCTCCAGTTCCTGCCACGCGCGCTCGCGCCAGCGCTTGTCTCCATCGAGACAGTGCAGCAGCGCAAGCAACTGAGTGCGATGCAGGACGCGCCGGCTCACGCTCAACAGCCGCAAGCCATCCGGGATTTCGTATTTCGAGGTCGGCTGATGGAGAAGCTTCTCCGCCTCGCGATGCAATTCCTGGCGCCAGGTCTTCAGTTGGGGATCGATGGCGACGCGCTGTTTGAGCTGGTCGAAGCCGGTCGCTGTCGCGAGCAGCCGCGGATGTTCCGGGCGCAGTTTCGTAATAATATCCGTGGGCGCCGGAATGGCGATATTCGTGGGGGCGGGAGCGGGGCCGGCCGTTGCCAGCGTCAGCGCGAGGGCCGCCGCGCCAGCGAGCAGGATGTTGCGATGCATCGCCTACTCCACGTTGATTTCAATTTCGATGAGACTCACATGTACGCGAGATTGTTTCACAGAATTACTTGCCGCGGACATTGAGCGAAGTGGGAACCATGGGGGGTTGATGCCAGAGTGACTTCCAGTAGTCCTTCTCGACAGCGTAAACGTCGGTGACTTCGTCGGGCCTCACGCATTCGGGCAGAACGCCGTAGCGTTTCATTTCGCGGACCCAGTCGGGACGTGGTTTGAAGTGCGTCATGTCAAAGCGCGTGCTGTCGCATTCGAGGAATTCCTTCCCTGCGACAATCATGGCATGGATGGCTTGATAGTCCGCATCGGTGGCGGAGGCGAAAGGCGCGGCGCCAGCGGAGCGCGGCTCTGTGAGCCGCAGCGCGCCGGAGGTTCGTTGAGGGCTGCGGGTCACAGACTCGCGGTCCGCCGTTTCCTGGCACAGTCCCCACCCACCCGCATCCTTGGCCAGTGGAGCAAGGAGCATCAGGGATTTCTCCGGGCGCGAAAGGTTGAAGACGATGTGGCGGCTGGTGAGCAGTCGTGGGTCGTCGAGGCTGGGTTGCCAAAAACTCACGCCACGTTCATCGGCGAGCGTGAGTGGAAGGCGGCGGTTGGGCGCTTCGTGGCAGGCGACGCAGCGTGTCTTGATCACGTCAGCGGCGGCCAGGGTCGCGGGCCACTCTGCGCCGGTGTTGATCTGGTTGTTCTCGGCGTAGTTTCCTATCATCCCACAGCCGAGCGCGGCATAGGTGCCCGGATACGCGGCGGCGCTTTCGATCCAGAGTCGGAGGATTTTCTTTTGATGCGGTGTGGCCTGCACGCGGTAATGGGTGCCGTCGAGCATGGTGAGCAGGCGGCTGGCACTGCTGCCGAGGCTGCGCGGATCGTAGTTGCTCCTGGGCTGGTTGCGTCCGTCGGCAAACAGGCGGGCGATGGTCAGCATGTAGTAGCTGTGGCTGAACATCGGCCCGCGGTCGCCGGTGAGAATGAGCCGTCCGGCGCGGGGACCGCCGCGCGCGGTTTTCTCGTAGCCGTGGCAGTCGGTGCACAGCGCGTTCAGGACGGGCTGCACGTCGCGCGGGAAGTCAATGACGTCGGGCACATCGTGGATGGGTTCAATCCGCGCTGGCGGCTTGCGCACGGCGAACGCGGTATGGAAATCGGCGCGCGGTGTCTGCGAGCGATGTTCATGGCAGCCGACACAGCTCATTATCTCCCCAGGCTGCACGCTGGTGAAGCTTTGCATCCGCTTCACCGCCATGTCGTTTTCGTCGAGCGCGACGAAGAAGACGCTGCGCATCGCGGGCACCTCGAAGTACGCGCTGCCATCTTTCTCGACCGGCACGGTGCCGAGGATGCGCTCCAGCGTGAACGTGCCGCCGTAGCTGATCGGCTCCATGCCGCCGGTGTAATGGACGGGCATGGGGAGCGTTTCGAGCAGGAGCAGCTTTTTGATCTCGCCTGCCTCCACGCCGGTCATGTTTCGGCCGTGGTTCACGTCGGCGAGCACCATGCGGCCTGCGGCTTCCTCCGGCTTCGCGCGCGGCTGGATGACGGGTTCGCGCGGGCGCGCGACGAGCGGGCGCGGCTCGTGGCATTCGAGTTTGGCAGCCAGATCTTCAGACGGGAGTTTCAGAATCTCCTCGCTGCGGCCCGCGCCGTTCATCACGACGATTGAACCGCGGCTGGCGGCGAGGAAGCAATCTTCGCTGAACGCCCACGGGTCGCGGAAGTGCGCGCCCTTGCTGATGCTGCGCGCGAACTCCTTTGCGTCCGGGCCGCCCTTGGGATCCACGATAGTCACCACGCCGTCGTGTTCACGCTGGCCGTGGCCGGGGCTGAAGCTGGCGACAATCTTGTCCGTGCCGGCGATCGGCTTGGCGTCGATCATCGTGATGCCGGGGTGCAAATTTCCGAACCAGGTCATCTGAGCCGTGCCGTCGGGGTTCGCCGCCCAGAGGTGGTGGAAGTGAACCTGACTGCGGTCCACGTATTCCCAGCGCGTGTAGAGGATGCGGCCGTCGGGCAGCGGCCACGGCGTGTTGTCGTGCTCGTTGTTGCTGGAGAGCGCGCGGAGGTTCGATCCGTCGGCGTCGCAGCGATGCAGCACGGCGACCTGCGTCAGCCAGCAATTGACCCAGCGTTTGCATCGGCTGCTCACGAACACGATGCCACCGTCGGGCAGGTAGGCGGGTTCGATGTCGTCATACGGGCCGGAGGTGAGCTGGCGAATGACGAATGACGAATGACGAATGGCGTCGGGTTGCCTGCTCATTTCGTCCTTCGTCATTCGGAGCTTTTCTGCCGGATCCAGAAGGAGTTCGTAGAGGTGATACTGCTCCGTCCCGCCAGGCCGATAGCTGAACAGGACTTTCTTCCCATCGTAGCTCACCTGCGGGTCGCGCACGCCGCCGCGCGGGTCGGCGAGAAGCGCGTCCAATTCGCGCGTGCGGAGGTTGAAGCGATAGAGCTTCGTGCCCTCGACGTAGGCCTTGCGCTCCGGGTCGTGCGAATAGTAGCCGAAGTTCGCATACCAATGGCCATCGGTCGGATTCACGCCGCGCGCCGCGAAGACGATTTCATCCACGCCGAGCATCTGACGCGCGAGGAAGCCGGGCAGCAGGCCGTTGGTCCTGGAAGCGTTGAGAACGGGTGCCGCGGTGGCGCCGTGCGCGCTGTCAGCGGCAAGCATCAGCAGGCCCAGCAGGAAGGCGAGCAGGGCCGTCACCAACGGTTCCCAAGAAGCCGAACGATACGATGCGCCTTGCATGATTGTGCAGTTGCCGGAGTCGACGCCTCCCGGCGGACTCAGTTCTTGACCTGCATCAAGGTTTCGCGCCGGGGCTTCGCGTCAGCCATTGCAAGCCGGCGCGCTGAAACGCCGCTCGGCACTCAGGCGAGAACTGTTGGTTATGGGCGCAACAAAGCTGATCCGGCCGGAGGTGGAAGCGATTCGAGAGTGCTTAACTGTAGCGCCGTGCTCCGGCGAGTGGAGCCAGAGGGCCGGTCGTCAATGCCACCTGGCGCTTCCTCAACCCTGCACCATCCCGGCTCCCTGCGGCTTGCCGTGCGAACTGTTCATCGGACCGGAGCGCCACGCCGTTCTCCGGCTCGGCAACATGGCGCGCCTCGCGGTCATGATTGAACCCGGCCTGCGCGGCCAGTTCCGACCCCAGGCCGAGGAACTGCTCGCGCAACTGATGTGCATCGTGCGGCGCCAACGGATGGCGCTGGGCGCGACGACGATGATGGTCTTCCTCCGAAATGGCGCCGACGAAGCGGAATGCCGCAACACCCTGCAGTCGTGGTTTGGCGAGGCGATGCCAGTGACTACGTTTGTGGTACAACCGCCGTGCAGCGGCGCGGCGCTCGGCATCGAGTTGTGGGCGCTCGGCGGTCCGGGCGTGAAGGTCGAGCGGTTCGGACCGGAGTTGGTCGCCATCGAGTCAGAGGGCATTCGCTGGGTGCATTGCGGCGGCATTCGCGGCGAGGCCGGGGTGGATGGGCCTTATACCGAATCGAAGGCGGCGTTCCAGCGGATGCAGCGTCAACTCGCCACAGCAGGTGTGGGCTTCGATCAGGTGGTGCGCACATGGAACTATGTGAATCAAATCACCGCCGGCGAAGCTGGCCGGCAGCGCTACCAGGAATTCAATCGCGCCCGCACGGACTTCTACCGCGACATCCAATTCGGCGCAAAGGCGCGCGCGCCGTGGGCGCCGGAGTCGATTTATCCCGCCAGCACCGGCATAGGAACGAGCGGCGCGAACATCACGATGGCGTGCATGGCGATGGAGTCGCAGCGGCCCGACGTGTTCATCCTGCCGCTGGAGAATCCGCAGCAGACGCGCCCCTGCGATTACCAGGCGGGCTACTCGCCGCACTCGCCGAAGTTCTCACGCGCCATGGCGGTGGCGCAGGGTCATTTTATC
>CAZZAQ010000226.1:2526-7237 GCA_964652165.1 uncultured Bifidobacterium sp. | reverse complement strand
GTCAGGAAACCGGCGCTCGGGTTCACTTGGCCAGCCGCTCCAGCGCGGCGAGGAACTTGGCTTGTGTCGTCTCCCAACTGTTCTCTTGCCGGAAACGGGAAAGGTCCAGCGCGTCCAGGTAATTCTTCCCCGCGCGCATGGCGAGGATTTCGCGCTCGGCGGCGGCCTGGAAGGCTTCCAGATCGAACGGCGGCGCGTAACGGACGAAGGCGCCGAAGAGCGGACGGTAATTCGGGATTTCGTAGGCCACGACGGGGGTCTTGCAAATCAGGCTCTCGCCGATGACGCGCGGGCTGCCTTCGTGTTTGCTCGGCATGAGGAAGACGCGGCTGGCTTTGAAGAGACGAATCTTTTCTTCCTCGCTCACGAAGCCGGAGAACTCGACGTGGTTCTCCAAACCACGCGCGGCGATCTCGGGGGCGAGCGCGTCGCGGACGTTGCCGATGATGATGCACTTGAAGTTGGGCAACCGCGCCGCGAGGTGCCGGAGCGTGGCAAGGAGGTCGTCGATGCCCTTTTGCCGGTGGACGCGGCCGATCCAGACGGCGTCGTAGGCGCGGGGCTGTTCGGGCACGGCGTCAGTGGGGCCGAGATCGAGGCCGTAGGAGAGGAGTGTGCGGCGAGCCGGTCCGATGCCGAGCGCGCTCAGGCGCGGTTCCATGAGGGGGTGAAGGTAGAGGAGATGGATGCGAGCGGCCGAGGGCATTTCTCCCTCTCCCCTTGCCGCAGGAACGGGGAGTGGGCTGGGGAGAGGAGAATTGTGACGCGGACGTCGCCCCTCCTCTCCCCGGCCCTCTCCTCCCTCCGAGGGAGGAGAGGGAGACAGGCCAGCGCTCCGGGCGCGCTCGCACGCGGCGAAACGGCGCAGGCTCCATTCCTGGCTGGCCCAGTAGTGGAGCGACGCCAGGCGCATCGGGTCCACGTCGGGCCGGCCCCGGGTGATGATTTGCCCGAGGGTAGGGGCTTCCATGTGGAGGACCATCAGCTTGCGCCGGGCGGCGCAACGCACCGCCGGCACCACGTCGAACCAGTAATCACTCACGGCGTACACGTAGTCTTCCGGCCTGATGCGATTGCGCAGCGCGAGCGTGCGGCGGTAGCGGGCATACATGTCGCGAAACAGCGCGAACTGTCCGCGAATGGCGCCCGTGTCCACCTTGGACATTTTCGCGTCGTCGGTCAGCGTCACCGTGCCGGGGAGCCGATGTTTCTCGATGACTTCGCGCAGGGCATGTCCGCCGAAGTAATTGACGTCGTAGCCCGCGCTCGCGGCGGCTTCGGCGAGCTTCATGAAGTGAATGTCGCCGCCGGCGATGCTGGTGGTGAACACGCCGTTGGTGATGAAATGAAGGCGCATGCTGGGAAGCTCCAAGTTCAAGGCTCAAAGCTCAAAAGAAGCTCCAAGGGAAAAGGGGGCAAGTTCCAATCAATGCGCGTCCGCCGGTGGAACTGGAGCTTGGTTCTTGGAGTTTGGAACTTCTTTTGAGCTTTGAGCTTTGAGCTTTGAACTTTCATTTCTCAGAGTTTGTTCGACCTGCAAGTTTGCGACGAGTTTGGGATCGTGCTTGCGCGTCTTGTAAGTCCACCAACCCCAGGCCGTGCCGGCGAAGCTGCCGAAGCTGGCCGGGACGTGCCAGAGCCACGCGGCGTCGCGGTCGCGACACAACCCGCGGAGCGCGTGCAAAAGCGGCCCGAAGAATGTGAGGCAATACAACCCGGCCAGCCATAGGGGCACGGAGGGCTTCTCGTTTGTCCAGTTGACGGGCGACTGGTCGCGCACGCGGAAGTAATGGGCGATGGCGCGGCGGCGCTTCTTCACGTAGCCCGAGAGGGTTTGCACGTAGTAATGGTGGACGCCCCGGCCGCGGACGCGCAGCCATTCGCGCTGGCCGCGTTGCATCAGGCGCAAGGCGACGTGGGTGTCCTGGAAATGCTCCTCGCGCTGGACCGATTCGAGGTCCGCGCGGCGGAAGACGAAGCCGTTGGCGCCGAGCGGATAGCTGCACGAGCCGTCGGGGAGTGTCCAGCGCTCGATCTCGCCGTCGCGCCCGACGAGCACCGGGTTGCGGCTCATCAGCCAACTGAGCACGTCACTGATGTGCAGGCGCGCGGTGACGTAGCGGCAAAAGCTGCTCATCTTCGCCGAGGGCAGGTAGTAACTCTCGACGCCGAGCGCTTGCGGGTTTTTCTCCAGCCCGCCCACCGCCAGTTCGAGGTAGTCGGGATGGGTCAATTCGTTGTCCGCGTCGACGAACACGATGTAGTCGCCGGTCGCGTGTTGAAGCGCCAGACGTTTGCCTTCCTCCATGTTCCCGCCGGGGTCATCGAGGACGCGCGCTCCGTGGCGCGCGGCGATGTCGCGCGTGGCGTCGGTGCTGAAAGCGTCGGCCAGGAGAATCTCGATGCGTTCGCGGGGATAGGTCTGTGCGGCAATGGACGCCAGGCAGTTGTCGAGCAACGCTTCCGCGTTGAGCGTGGGCAGGATGATGCTAATTTTGGGCCGTGCTTGCGCTTCTGGGCTCATGGTTGCGCCGCAGCCCAGTGTGCGGGCGGCGCGGAGGGCCGGGCAAGCGCGGAGTGCCGGCGCGGCGCGCGTCGGGCAGCTTTGCGACGCGCTAGGCTCGAATCATCCCGCCGGTGGCTCGGATTCCCGGGAGGGCAGTTGGAGGTATCAAATTGGAGATTGCGAGACTTGATGCCGGGATGTATGGAAAGGAAGCTTCACCCACGGAACGAATACGGAAATTGCTTATGAAGCCGACTCGTAGGCTCACGGTGTCAGTTTGGTTTTTCATTGCGGTGGCTCTCGGTACCGCGACGGCGTCGCCTTCATCCTGTGTCGCACCCCCTGGCGGTTTGGTCGGATGGTGGCCGCTCGACGGCGCAGCCAACGACCTCGTAAACAGCAATTCTCTGGCCCTGTCCGGCACATCGAATTTTGTTCCGGGCCGGGTCGGGCAGGCGTTCCAGTTCGATGGGGCGAGCGCCTACGGAACCGCCGCGGCCTCTTCCGCGCTGGACGTCGGTTTGGGCGATGGGTTTTCCATCGAACTGTGGGTGAACCCGGCCGACGTGACCTACCGGCCCATCGTCGAATACAGCCCCCGCTCCGGCGTTGCGGGCGTGCATTTCTGGATCGGCGTGTACGGCTCCGGCTCGCTGTTCGCCAACCTGATCGACGTGAACGGCTCCAGCCACTCGTGGCGATCGGACACGGACATCGTGGTGAGCAACGCCTGGCAGCACGTTGCGATGAGTTACCACAAAAGCTCGGGCCTGCTGCGCTTCTATCTCAACGGCACGAAGGTCACCGAGCACAACTTGGGCACGTTCGCACCGCAGACCAGTTACCCGATCCTGGTCGGCTACCGGCCGAACGAAAACGCGCGCTTCATCGGGGCGATGGACGAGCTGTCGCTCTACAATCGTGCGCTCGCCGACTCGGAGGTGCAGGCAATCGCAGGAGCCGGTACGGAGGGCAAATGCCGCACCAATACGCCGCCTCCACCTCCACCGCCCACTCCCGCAACGTTCGACCTTTCACGCGACTATTCCCTCGCCGCCAATCCCAACGGCCCGTGGAGCTACGGCTACCTCACCGCGCTCAACGGCACTTTCGGCCTGCTCGGCGCGGCGCGCACGTTCAACGCGGACAACGGCGTGCCCATTGCCGTGTGGGAACTCAATACCTTCCAACTGCCCGCCGTCGCGAAGGCGCTCGGGCCGGGCACGGCTCATTCGGACGGCGACCACTTCACGGCGGAACCGGGCACGGTCTATTTCGCTCCGGGCGCGGACGGCGCGCCTCACAACTTCGGGGTCGCGCGGTTCGCTGTGCCCCCGGGCGCGGGCGGCACGTACCGGCTGGAAACTTCCGTCCGCTCGCTCTTCGACAACACCCGCTCGCGCGATGCGGACTTCCACGTCGCGCGGAACGGAGTGGAATTGTTCGGGCAATTCCTGCCGCCGAACTCCCGCACCGGATACACGAACATACTCACGCTCGCTGCCGGCGACACCGTCGACTTCGTCATCGGCCGCGGCCCTGACGGCCTGACCTTCGACACTGGCCTCAAGATCCAGGCCACTCTCTCGGCGACGACCAACGCGGCTCCGCCGCCCCCGCCGGCGCCAGTCATCGAACAGCTTGTTGCGTTGGTCAACAGTGCCCCGGACCCGGTGAACCGCGAGCCGCTGCTGGCCACTCTCGACGCCGTCCGTGCCTCTCTGGCCCGCGGCAATCTGCGCGCCGCCATCAACCAGCTTCGCGCTTTCCAGAATAAGGTGCAGGCGCAGGTTGCACCGCTGGACTCCGCGCTCGCCGCGCAACTCATCGCGCTGGCCGGTCAGCTCATCGAGTCCCTGGACCCCGACGGCGCTCGCCGCGCGGATCTCGCCGCGCTGGCCGGCATGCCGATGCGGGTGGAGCGGGTGTTCCGCGTGTCGGGCGGGGGAACTTGCGTCGAGGCGTGCGCGATTCCCGGCACCGCCTGTTGCGTGCAAATCTCCACCCACCTGCGCGACTGGGTGGACATCGCTCCACCCGTCGAAGTGGCCGACGGGCTGTTCCAGTTTCTCGAGGCAAGGGCTGCAGAGCCGGCGCGCTTCTACCGCCTCAAGGCGCGCTGAACGAGGTGCCCGGCTGTTCGCTGCGGTTGAACGCGGGTGATCGCGGGTCATTTTGCGCAAGTCTTTCCAGTTGCTTCGGCTT
>CAZZAQ010000226.1:0-2516 GCA_964652165.1 uncultured Bifidobacterium sp. | reverse complement strand
ACGGCCGTGGCCTAAACGTGCTCTGCGGCAGATTGCGATGCGCCCTGGCAATTCAATCCCTGTCGGAATGTCTTTGCTTCGGCCACTCCGGCCGGTAGAGTCGGCCCGTCACCAATCGGCGAACAACGAACGGAATCAGTCCCGTGAAAACTCGCGTCTCAATCAAGGTCAACGGCGTCCCTCACGAACACGAGGTCGAACCGCGCACACTGCTCACCTATTTCTTGCGCGACACCTGCAAGCTCACCGGCACGCACATCGGGTGCGAGACGACGTTGTGCGGGGCCTGCACCGTCCTGCTCGATGGCCGCGCGGTGAAGTCATGCACCGTCCTGGCCGTGCAGGCGGATGGCGCGGAGGTCACGACCATCGAAGGCCTGGCCCGGGACGGCAAGCTGCATCCGGTGCAGGAGGGCTTCTGGGAATGTCACGGTCTCCAGTGCGGCTACTGCACCCCTGGCATGATCCTGGCCGGCGTCGACTTGCTGAACCACAATCCCAAACCGACGCGGGAGGAGATTTGTCACGGCCTTGAGGGAAACTTGTGCCGTTGCACGGGTTACTCGCACATCATTGATGCGGTGCAGTGGGCGGCGAAAAAGATGGCGAAGGCCGAAAAACGTTAAAGCGTTGAAGGGTTGAAGCGTTGAAGCGGCCGCCGCCGCCCGCGCTTCAACGCTTCAACGCATCACGCTTCAACGACTATGCAACGCAAGACCAAGCAAACGAAAGGCTACTTCGGCCGCGCTTTGAAGCGGATCGAAGACCCCCGCCTTATCCAGGGCATTGCCACTTACGTTGACGATATTACCCTGCCGGGGATGCTCCACATGGTCGTGCTGCGCAGCCCGTACGCCCATGCGAAGATCAACAGCGTCCGCACCGACGCCGCCCGCGCGTTGCCCGGCGTGACGGGCGTCTTCACCGGCGCGGACCTGAACGCCAAGTGCGGCCTCGTCCCCTGCGCCGCGCTCGCACCGGACCAGAAAGCGCCGAAACACACCTGCCTCGCGTCGGACCGCGTCTATTTCGTGGGGCATCCCGTCGCGGTCGTTGTCGCTTCGGACCGCTATATCGCGCGCGACGCAGTGGATTTGATCGAGGTGGACTACGAGCCGCTGCCCGTCGTCACGGATCCCCAGGCCGCGCTGGCGCCGGATTCGCCCCTCACCCATCCGGATCTCGGCACGAATCTGGCCTTTACCTGGACCCTGGCTATGGGCGATTTGGACAAGGCGTTCGCCGAGGCGGACCGTGTCATCAAGCACCGCATGGTCCACCAGCGGCTCATCCCGATGGCCATCGAGCCGCGCGGTTGCGTCGCGAGCTGGCACGCGGGCGAGCAATCGCTCACGCTCTGGACGAGCACGCAGATTCCGCACCTGATTCGCACCCTTTTGCCCGGCATGATTGGCGTGCCGGAGAACAAAATGCGCATCGTGGCGCCCGAGGTCGGCGGCGGCTTCGGCTCGAAGCTCAATCTTTACGCCGAGGAAGCCCTCACTTCGCACCTGGCGCAGCGGCTCGGCGCGCCGGTGAAGTGGATTGAATCCCGGCGCGAAAACGCCAGCGCGACCATCCACGGCCGCGACCAGATTGGCGAATATGAAGTCGCCGTGAAGAAGGACGGCACGCTGCTCGGCATTCGCTCGCGCACCATCGCGGACATCGGGGCGTACAACCAACTTCTGACCCCCGCCATTCCGACGCTCACCGGCTCGATGCTTCCCGGCTGCTACAAGTTCAAGGCGGTCCGCATGGACATCCAAGGGGTGTACACCAACAAGATGAGCACCGACGCCTACCGCGGCGCCGGCCGGCCCGAGGCCACTTATGCCATCGAGCGGCTCATGGACCTCGTCGCCGCCGACCTCGGCCTCGACCGCGTGAAGCTTCGGCAGAAGAATTTCCCCAAGCCAGACGAATTCCCATTCAACACGGCTTCAGGCCTGACTTACGACAGCGGCAATTACCAGCTCGCCCTCCGCAAGGCGCAGGAACTCGCCCGGTGGGACAAGCTTCTCAAGGAACAGGCCCGCGCGCGCAAGGAAGGCCGCCTCTTCGGCATTGGCCTGAGCACCTACGTCGAGATTTGCGCGCTAGGCCCGTCGAAGATGATGGCCGCGGGGGGCTGGGAATGGGGCTGTGTGCGCATCGAGATGAGCGGCAAGGTCACCGTCATCACTGGCGCCACGCCGCACGGGCAGGGACAGGAGACGACCTTCGCCCAACTGGCCGCCGACAAGCTCGGTGTGCCCATCGAGGACATCGTCGTCATGCGCGGCGACACCGCGGTCGCTCACTACGGCCGCGACACCTACGGCAGCCGGGCGACGGTCCTCGGCGGCACGGCCATCCTGATGTGCATTGACAAGATTATCGCCAAGGCCAGGAAGCTGGCCGCGCATCTTCTCAAGACAAAGGAGAAGCTCGTGGTTTTCAAAGACGGTAAATTCTTCGTCAAGGGCAAGCCGAAGAACGCGCTCACCCTGGCGCAGCTCGCCGCCGAATCGTAC
>CAZZAQ010000225.1:0-7262 GCA_964652165.1 uncultured Bifidobacterium sp. | reverse complement strand
CGCTGGCCGGCGAGGAGGATGCGGCCCGCCGGCTTGTGAAGTCGCTCGACGACGGCCAGCGGAAAGTGGCTGTGTTTGACGCGAAGGCTCCGCCGGAGATTTTCACGGAAGCCAAACACAAAGTGGAACCCCTCTCGCCCGCCGGTCTGGCCGCCTCAAAAATGACCGCGGCGCAACGCGAGTCGCTCATGGCGCTGGTGCGCGAGTACGTCCGCCGCGTCCGGCCGGAGCTGGCGGATGCTGACCTGGCGAAGATCGAAAAGGGGGGAGAAGATTCATTTCGCCTGGGCCGGTGGCCTGGAGAAAGGCGAAGGCCACTATTACCGCGTGCAAGGGCCGACGTTCCTGCTCGAGTACGACAACACGCAGAACAACAACAACCACATCCACGCCGTCTGGCGCGATTTCGACGGCGATTTCGGCGAGGACCTGCTGCGCAAGCATTACGCGGAACTGCCGCATGGGAAGTAGGGAAGCGGGGTGCGGGGCGCGCTTGGCGTAAAACGTAAAACGTAAGCTAACAGCCCGCCCTTTTACGACTTACGTTTTACGTTTTACGTTTTACGTTTCACGTTTCACGTTTCACGTTTTACGCCTTACTCCCCGATGCCCCAAGCCCCGCCAGTGTCCATTGCTCCCGGCCAGCGCGTTACGCTAACGATCACCGACATTGCCTTCGGCGGCGAAGGCGTCGGCCGGATCGAAGAGTTCGTCGTGTTCGTGCCGTTCGTCATCGTTGGCGAGGAGGTCGAGGCGGAGATCGTCGAAGTGAAGAAGCAGTTCGCCAGGGCGCGGCTGCTGCGGGTGGTGACGCCGTCGGCGCGCCGGGTAAGCCCGCGCTGCGCGTACTTTGGCGAGTGCGGCGGGTGCCAATATCAGCACGTTGAATATGCAACGCAGCTCGAATGGAAGCGCAAGCAGGTGGCCGGCTTGATGGAACGCATCGGCGGGATTTCCCAGGAGCGGGTCCTGGCGGTCATTCCCTGTCCCGCCTCGTACGGCTATCGGAACCGCGTCATGGTGCGCTCGCAGTGGGACAAGACCAAACAGGCGCTCAACATCGGTTTCCTTCGCGCCGATAGCCGTCTGGTCGTGGACATAGTCGAATGCCAGATCGCCGAGCCGGCGCTCAACGAACAACTCCGCCGCGTGCGAGCGCAGCTCCCGCCCAAGGGCGGCCTCAAAGTGGTGCTGCGCGTCGCGCCGGAAGGCTGGGAAGTGCCGCGCGATTCCTTCTTCCAGAACAACTTTTTCATCCTGCCCAGGCTCATCGAAGTGGTCCGCGAACGGGTGCGCGACGCCGGGTCGCGGTTTCTGGTGGATGCGTACTGTGGCGTCGGGTTTTTCGCGATCGAACTGGCGGACACGGTGGAGGCGTTCGTGGGAGTGGAGATCGATCACGCGGCGATTCTAGCGGCCCGGCGCAATGCCGCGGCACGCGGTCGCGCCAACGGCCACTTCCTTGAAGGGAACGCCGAAGCCCTCCTGCCGGCAATTCTGACGCGGTTCGACGCCAGGGCCACGACCGTCATCATCGATCCGCCACGCACGGGTTGCCCGGCCACGGGCCTGGAAGCGCTCCGTCGGAACCGCCCCGCGCAGGTGCTCTACATCTCCTGCGACCCGGCGACGCTGGCGCGGGACTTGAACGTTCTCTGCCGGGAAGGTGTCTTTGAACTCAGCAGCGTCACGCCGCTGGACCTGTTCCCGCAGACGCAGCATGTCGAGTGCGTGGCGGATTTGCGGCGCAGAACATGATTCGTAAAACGTGAAACGTAAAACGTAAGAAAAAGCGGATGATCTGCCTGTCCCGAGCCGGCTTTACGTTTTACGTTTCACGTTTTGCGCCCGTCCCGCTTCTACCCTTGCCAACCTGCCAGTCATCGTTTCAACTCGCGGCGCTTTGACCACCAGAATGGACAGCGGAATCAAAGTGGAGATGGGATTTGTGCAGCGACGCTTGCCCTGGATCGTGGGTGGCGCGATGCTCGTCCTCTACTTCGTCACGCTCAGCAGATGGCCGACCCCTTCGGGGGTGATTTCGCTCTCGCAGGTGTTGGGATGGGAATGGCGGCCCATCCTGGTTGCGCCGCTCCACGTCCTGTTGACGCTGCCGGTCAAATGGCTTCCTGGAGGCCTCCAGCTTTTTGCGCTGAACCTGATTGAGGCCGCGTGCGCTGCGCTGGCGCTGGCGTTGCTGGCGCGCTCGGTCGCCTTGCTGCCGCACGATCGCACCAAGGATCAGCGGCAGTTGGAGCGAAGCGATTTCTCGCTCCTCAGCATCGCCATGGCCTGGCTTCCGCCGGTGCTCGCCGTGCTGGTGTGCGGATTGCAGTTGAGCTTCTGGGAGAACGCTGTCGTGTCCAACGGCGACATGCTCGACCTGTTGCTGTTCGCCTATCTTGCGCGTTGTCTCCTGGAGTACCGGCTCGACAACAACGAGAGATGGCTGGGCAAGTTCGCTTTCGTCTATGGGTTGTCCATCACGAACAACTACGCGTTGATTGGGTTTTTCCCCGCGTTTCTGGTGGCGCTGGTCTGGATCAAGCTGGCCTCCTTCTTCCATTGGCGGTTCATCCTGCGGATGTTGCTCCTTGGGTCGGCCGGCCTGCTGCTTTACTTCCTCCTGCCGGCGTTCATCAGCATCACCGATACCTCGGAACTGAGCTTCTGGCAGTTGTTGCGGACTTATTGGGGAATGCAGAAGTCGGCGCTGGTCGGGCTCAAGCCCTACCTGCTCATATTCATCGGGCTGACGTCGCTGCTGCCGGTGCTGTTCATCGGCATCCGCTGGCCCGCCAGCTTCGGCGACACCAGCCCCACCGGCCAGGCGCTCACGAACCTGATGACGCATGTCATCCACATCATGTTCTTCGCGGCGTGCCTCTATGTGACGTTCGATTTTCAGTTCAGCCCGCGCCGGATTGAATTCGGCCGTCACGCGCTGCTGCCCTTTTATTACCTCGGGGCGCTGAGCATCGGTTACTTCGCGGGCTATCTGCTCCTGGTGTTCGGCGCCAAACCGGGGCCGGACGCCAAATCGTGGCAGCAGCCGACATTGCTCCGCCTGATCGTCAACAAGACGCTGGTCGGAGTCGTTTGGGCAACGCTTGTGGGAGTTCCCGGCGTGCTGGCGTTCAAGAACCTCCCGATCATCGCCAGCCAGAGCGGTCCCGCGCTGGCGAAGATGTCCGCCATCACCGCCGACAGCCTGCCGGCCGCCGGGGCCGTTGTGCTGAGCGACGACTTGGCCCGGCTGCACGCCTTGCGACTCGAACTGCGCCGGCGCTCGGCCGACAGAGAACACATCCTCCTGGAAAGCACCGCGCTCGACAAACCGGCCTACCACCGATTCCTCGCCCGGCGCCACCCAGGGCGCTGGCCGAGCCTGCCGGAGAACGTTCCCCCCGGCATGCTCCTGGCCGGCCCCAGCATCGCGGCAACGCTCCTGACCAACAACTTCAACCTGTATTACATTCACCCCAGTTTCGGTTTCTTCTTCGAATTCTTGCATCTGAAACCGAGCCAGTCCGTGTACCGATTGGTGACCTATCCCACAAACGCCATCTCGGCGCCGGTCTGCACCGCATCCGAACTCAAGGCCCAGGACGATTTCTGGAAAAAGCTCAAGCCCGAGCTGATGCGGCTCGCCCCGCCGGCCGCCGCCCGGAAGCCGAAGAATGACTTTTATGAGCCAGACTCACTTGGAGTCTACGCCGGCCGCGCCTATAGCCGCGAGTTGAACCATTTTGGGGTCGAGGCCCAGCGCGCTGGCGACCTGAAGCTTGCCGCCGAGTATTTCGATTTCGCCCTGCAACTGAACGAGGCCAATCCGGTCGCGTTCGTCAACCGCGACTTCAACCGCCGCTTTCAGGCGGGCAACGTGGAGAGCCAGCCGCCCACCAAGGAAGCCATCACCCTCATGGCTCCATACGGTCGGAACTGGGAATTCATGGTGAGTGTCAACGGTCCCATCGACGAACCGACCGCGACCTACCTCGTCGCCCAAGCGTTCCACCAGGGCGGCCTCTTCCGCCAGGCCGCGCAGGGACTGGAACGCACCCTGTTTTTTCAGCCCACGAACGTCTCCACGCGCATCAATCTCATCGGCGAGCTCCTCATGGTTTCGCCGCTGCTGGACCGGGCGCTGGAACTCATCGCCGAACTGCGCGCCCGTCCGCCCGTGCCTCTCACACTGGAGGACGAGCTGGACCTGATTCGGGCTGAAGCCTATGCTTGGCTCAACAAAGGCGATCTTGCCCGCACGGAGAAGATTCTGCTCGATGCCCAGAAAAAGTATCCGCGTGAGAACAGCCCCTTCAATACCCTCTTCGACATTTACGTTTACCGCGAGCAAATCGACAAGGCCACTAAAGTCGCCGAAGAGTGGTTGAAGGTCCAACCGGAAAGCTTCAACGCGCTGGTCAACCTGGCCGCGATGATGATCCGCACCGGCCGCCACGAGGCGGCGCTGCCGTACCTCGATCGGGCGCTTAAGATCAGACCCAACGACCCCACTGCCCTTCTCAACCGGGCCATCGTCCACCTCAACGCGGCGCAACTCGATATCAACAAGCTCGACCCCGCCCGCCTCGACGCGGCCCTGGCCGATTACCGCACGGTCGAATCCCTCCTGCCCAGCTCCTACCATGTCTATTACGGCCTCGGCGAATGTTACCGGCTCAAGGGAGCGAAGGTGGAAGCAATCCGCTACTACAAGAAGTACCTCGAGTCCGCCCCTCGCGGCATCCCGGAGCGCCGAATCATCGAGCAGCGGATCCGCGACCTGGAGTCCGGCGGCAATTGAGCCGGGACGCATGCGCGTCACGCACATCATCACCCGGCTCATCCTGGGTGGCGCGCAGGAAAACACCGTCGCTACAGTCCTCGGCCTTGGAGACAGACCGGACTTGGACGTCGGACTCATCTCCGGGCCGGCTCGGGGCCCGGAAGGCTCGCTTGAAGACCTCTTCGTCGACAGACCAGGTGTCCTTACTATCAGCCCTCACCTCATTCGCTCCGTCCATCCGTGGCACGACCTGCTCGCGTTGCGCGACTTGACGCGGCTCCTGCGCAAACGCGCGCCGGACCTTGTCCACACGCACAGCGGCAAGGCCGGCATTCTCGGCCGTCTTGCCGCCCGCCGCGCCGGCGTCCCGATCATTGTCCACACCATTCACGGCCCGTCGTTCGGCTCATTCCAAGGTCCGTTGGCCAACTTTGCCTTCACCGCGGCCGAACGCTGCGCCGCGCGCTGGACGACGCACTTTGTCAGCGTGTCCGACGCGATGACGCGACAGTATCTCGCCTCGGGCGTCGGGCGTCGGGAACAGTTCACCCGCATCTTCAGCGGCTTCAGGCTCGAACCGTTCCTCGAGGCCCGCAACGATCCGGCAGTCCGCGCCCGGCTTGGACTGGAGCCCGAGGACTTCGTCATCGGCAAGATCGCCCGCCTGACGGAACTCAAAGGCCACGACGATCTCTTCGCAATCGCCCCCGCCCTGGTGAAGCGCAGCCCGAACGTCCGGTTCCTCCTGGTCGGGGACGGCCGGTGGCGGCGGCGCTTCGAATCGATGGCACTGGCGTCCGGCCTGCGCGAGCGCTTCGTCTTCACCGGCCTTGTCCCGCCGGAGCAAATCCCGCAGCTTGTCGGCGTCATGGACGTTCTCATCCATCTCTCCTATCGCGAGGGACTGGCGCGCGCGCTGCCACAGGCCCTCGCCGCAGCCCGACCGATTGTTTCCTACGATTGCGACGGCGCGGAGGAAGTCTGCCTGCAGGAGGAAACCGGCTTCCTCGTCCCGCCGCACAATCTCGAAGCGCTCGCCGACCGCATCGTCCAGCTCGCGAACGATGCCGCCCTTCGCGAACGGCTTGGCCGCCGCGGCCAAGACTTCGCCAAACAGTGGTTCCCGGTCGAGCGCATGGTCGACTCCCTCGACGCGCTCTACCGGCGGCTGTCGCAGGAACGCGGCGCCGCGTCACGACGGTGAACCTATGAACAGCAGTTCAACCACGAATGGTCACGAATGAACACCAATAGCAAAGGACTTTTGGCGAAGCTGCCTCCCACCCAACTGTTCAGTCTCAGTGCTGATTCTCATTCGTGTCCATTCGTGTCCATTCGTGGTTGAGAATTTCGTTCGCCACTGCAACTGCCAAATTCTGGATGAAGTTTCCCGACTCGGTTTACGCCGGCTCAGCCGCCGCGGCCTTCGCGCTGACGCTCGCCTCGCTGCCTCTCTGGCGCATGGGATGCCGGCGCATGGGACTGGTGGATGAGCCTGGCGAGCGCAAGATTCATGAAGCGCCAATCCCTCTGGCTGGCGGACTGGCGGTGCTCGCGGGGATGCTGGTTCCTTTGCTCGCCGCCGCCACCGCAGTCCACTTTCAATGGCTCGACGGGCTTGCCGGGGATCGGCTTGCCTACGGCTTCGAGCACCGGTCGGGACAACTGGCGGCCATCTTTGGCGGCGCCGTCGGGATGACCCTTCTCGGTTGGCTCGACGACCGGCATGAATTGCGTCCCGCGCTGAAGTTCGCCGGCCAGGTGCTCGTTGCCGGGCTGGTCGCCGCCAGCGGTGTGCGTATCACACTGTTCGTTCCGAATGTATTCTTCAGCTTCGCGATCACCGTTCTCTGGATTGTCACCGTCACCAACGCACTCAATTTCCTGGACAACATGAACGGCCTTTGCGCCGGCCTCGGATTCATCGCCGCCGCCCTCTTCGGCCTGAAAGCAGCGATGCTTGACCAATACCTGGTCGCCTCCGTCGCGTTTCTCGCGGCCGGGGCGCTGCTTGGCTTCCTACCGTTTAACTTTCCTCGAGCGTCGGTGTTTCTCGGAGATTCGGGCAGCCACCTCACCGGCTTCCTGCTTGCCGTGCTCGCCATTCTTCCGCATTTCCACTCACCGGAACGTCCCCGGCCGCTGGCGGTCGTGACGCCGTTGCTGGTGCTGGCGGTGCCGCTGGCCGATTTAGTCTGGGTCGTCCTGCTTCGCTGGCGGATGGGCCGACCGTTTTACGCTGGCGACACGAATCATCTCTCGCACCGGCTGGTCCGCCGGGGCTTCAGCCGGACGCGGGCGGTGCTGTTGATTTGGGTAGTGGCGGCGATCGTGGGGGGCGTAGCGTTTTTCTTGTGAGTAGGACGTAAGACGTAAAACGTAAAACGTAAAACGTAAGACCAGAGCAAGCTGGCCGATTGCAGTTGGACGCTCTCTAAGACTTACGTTTTACGTTTTACGTTTCACGTTTCAC
>CAZZAQ010000224.1:0-7284 GCA_964652165.1 uncultured Bifidobacterium sp. | reverse complement strand
GATTTGCGAGAGGGCCTTCACATCGCCGTTGGCGACGGCGCCGCGCAAGGCGGCGACGTTCATTCCGCTGAGGACATTGAGGGCGAGCTTCGGCCCGATGCCGCTGACCGTGTGGATCAGCAGCCGGAACAAATCCCGCTCGGCGGCGGACATGAAACCGTAGAGAACGTGGGCGTCCTCGCGCACGGCCAGGTGCGTGAGCAGATGCACGTCGTGGCCGGGCGGCGGCAGTTTGTCGAAGGACGAAAGCGGGATGAGCGCTTCGTAACCCACGCCCAGGACCTCGACGGTGACCTGCGTGGGCAGGGCTTCAACGAGTTTGCCGCGAAGAAAAGTGATCACTCCCTAAATCCTCCTCGGCGGCGCGAGCGAGTACCGTCCGTTCTCTTGCGCGTACGTCAGGGCCAGCGCAAGCGCATCCGCGGCGTCGGGCGCAGGCGCCTCGGACAGGCCCAACCGACGCTGTACCATCTTCGCGACAGCCAGCTTCTGCGCGGCGCCGTAGCCGACGATGGCCTGCTTCACTTTTCGCGGGGCCAGTTCGTAGATTTCGATGCCGGCTTCGCCGGCCGCGACGAGGCTGGCCCCGCGGGCTTCGCCCATGATCAGGGCGGTTTGAATGTTTTGCGCGTAGAAAAGCCCCTCCACGACGCACACGCCCGGACGGAATCGCCGGATGATGTCGCGGAGCGCGTGCGTGATTTGAACCAGACAGCGCGAGCGCTCCCAGTTGGGCGACGCTTTGATCGTGCCTTGCGCAAGGACGCGCGACTGCTTGCGGTCGACTTGGAGGACTCCGTAGCCGGTACCGCGCAACGACGGGTCGATGCCGAGGATGACCTGGCGGGCCGGCGCCGGTCCCTGCATGGGGCCGGGCTCGAGGACGCTCGCGGGCGTGCGGCGGGCGCCGGAGACGCGGTTCTGCATCTGCTCGAATTGCCGGGGAGAGATGCTCATCACGCAGGGAGAGTAATCAGAGGCGTCTTGCGCAATCGTAACGCCCGCGCTCGCCAAGGCAAGCGCGGGCCTGAAGTCTAGCTGGATCCGGTGCTTAACGACTCTTCTTGCCGTCCCCCGAGGAAGAAGGCGAGGAGCCGGAAGACTTGCCGGATGAGCCGCCGGAGGAACCGCTGGAAGAACCCCCTGAAGGCGCAGACACTCGCGGGCTGCTGGAAGGCGCGCTCGAAGGAGGAGCGACGCGCGATTGATGGGTTTCGACCCGCGCTGGCGCGCTGTAACTCGGCGCCGGGCGGCTGTAGTTCTGCGCGGGAGGAGCCGCGGCCGGCCTATTGTAGCTCGGCTCCGCGGAACGGGCGACCGGCGCCTGCGGAGCGACCGGTTTTTGGTAAGCACCGCCCGGCTCGACGCGAGCCTGGCCGCCCTTGGGTGCCGACGCGACGCCCGGGGAGGAACTCAGCCCAGGCGATTTAGCCGCGGGCGTGGAAGCGACCTTCGACGACGATCCACTGCCGGGCGCAGGCTTTGCATAACCAGAGGACGGCTGCTGGATTTCCTTCGCAGCGGAGACGGTGTCGCTGTGCGTGGCGCGGCTCGAAACGCCGGGCTTGGCGGCGCGCTGCGGCTCGATTGCGGGCGCTTCGGCAGCATCGGAGGGAGTTGCCGGCTTGGTGTACTGCGCAGGAGGGGTTGGGCCGCCGGTCACGATGACGGGCTGACGCGCCGCGTCCAAGGGCTTGGTGTAAACGGTGACTGGCGTCGGGGCCGTGCGAGACTTGCTCGCAGTGCTGCCGCTGTAGCTGCTTGCCGTGGGCGCCTGGGCGGAGGGCAATCGGCCAGCGACGGGTTCGGAGAATGAACTCTTCCCGGCGAATGACACCGACGCCGGCTTGACGTAGCCGGCGGGCCGCACCATCGCCGTCCCCGCATTCTTGGGCGCCGACACGACGCTCTTGTGCGCGAGCGTGGCGGTCGGCGGACGGTAAACAGACAGCGTTTTGCCATCGGTTTCAAGCCGGTCGTGCCGGGTGCCGAGATTCTTCAAGGAGGTCGTGTCGCGAAGAGCGACTTGCCGGATATCGCCGCGGGTCACTTTGGCAATCCGGTCGAACCCAACGCCGTTGTTCACGATCGTGTTGTTGTTCCCGATGATGTAGTTGTTGATGACGGTGGTGTCCTTGTGGACGACGTGGTTCTGGTGATACGGCAGGTAGTAGTCGTAGGGCCGCCGGTCGCAAAAGCGCCCCGTCGGAAGGTAGCAATAATCCGCGGCGCCAAGGCCAAATTCAAAGCCGATGCCGACCGACGCCGAATGATAGGAGAAGCCGAAGCCGGTGGTGTAGTACGCCGCCGGTGGCAACGGCGCCCAACCGCAGTAGCTTGGAGAGTAACGCCAGCTCACCCACGACGGACCCCAGCAGGTGTCCGGCGCCCAGACCCAGCCGTAGCCGGCGGGCCGGCACCAACGGCCGTAGTGGAACGGCGCCCAGCCCCACGAGTAATCCGAGTACCAATACCAGCCGTGATTGCTCCACAGCCAGCGGCCGCAGTCTCCATAGGGCTGCCACGAGGCATTCCACGTCGCGGCGGTCGGACGCCAGCAGGACCCGTAGCCGGGCACGTCGAACCAGGAGCCGTAAGGGGCGAGCGAGCTGTAAAAGTACGAGTAATTCACTTCGGTGGCCGGTGGTGCAACGTCGTACGCCCCTTCGGCCGTCGGCGCCGGCGCGTACACAACACCCGCGTTGGCTGGTGGATTTACTGGCAGGGGCTCCGGTGGATTGGCCACCGCTGCGGCGGCGCCCTTAGGGATGAATAGATTGGTCGCCGGCTCATTCAGCGCGACACCCGGCGGCAGCGGCTTCACCGCGGTGGCGGCTTGCTTGCGCGCGAGCATCTCCGGAGACGAATCGATATTGATCAGCGTCGTAATGACCGCCGGCGGCGCGCCGAGGTCGTGCAGATAGACAATCTCGTTCGCGCTGAGGTTGAACGGCTGCGTCGAATTGGTGATATACGCCATCAACACGTCCTGGCCGACGTTGGCCTCGAGGAGGCGAACGACTTCGGCCAGCGCGGGTGAAAGCGTCGGCGGTCCGGCGGGCGGCGCGGCGACGACGTTGGTCGCGGGCGCCGCATTGGTGGCCGTGGCCCTGGTGATGATGATCGATCCAGGCGGCACCGCGGGCGCGGCGGGCGCAGGCGGCGCCTCGTTTTTCACCACCGGCACGGGCGGCTCTCCCGGAATGGCGGGAGGCGGCGCGGCCGGTTTGGCGTCAGCCTCGGTCGGCGCCAGCGCAAGCGTCGGCCCGGCGTTCGCGATCAGTGGACCGTTTGCTTTGGCTTGATCCTCTTGACATCCCACACACAGCGCCAGGCTCGCGAAACCCATCCCCAGCGCCAACACCCGAAAGTTTGTTTTCATACGACAGGCCGTTTGTTAGCCAATTTAGCACTGCACTGCCCGGTTGCGAGCAAGTTTTGGTTTGCAATGCACAGCGGATTGACTCGGCGGGGCTGTCGGCTATTCATTGTGCACTTCAGCGCGCCTTATTCGACGCAACTCGTTGAATACAAACGCCATAGTAAGTGTCTCACCGGTTGTCCAAAAAATCGCCATTCGTCGCCACCCGTGTTTTGCCTTTCGAGTTTCAAGTTTGGGGTTTCGGGTTTCGGACTTCGTGTTGCCCGGAGAACTCGAATCTCGAAACTCCAAACTCGAGACCCGAGGCGCGAAGCGTCGTTGCGCGCTTGCGGGCAGGAGCAGGTTGCTCTAAACCTGCGCGACACCATGAAGCCGCTCCTCCTGCCCACCGTGTTCTTCGTCGCGCTCGCATCAGCCAACGCTGACGGCCCGGCGGACAACGTCGCCGACAAGGTCCGTCCCATCCCGCCGCCTGGCGTCGTCATCCCCGCCGAGGATCGCGCCGAATTGACTGAGGCGGCCGCCACACTTGCGCGTGAGATCGACTCACTGCGCGTTCAACTCAAGAACAAGCCCGCGCTCCTCGAACTTCTCCCCGATGTGCAGATCTATCACAAAGCGGTGGACTGGGCCCTGCGCTACGACGAATTCTTCAAAACCAACGAGCCTGCCATCGCCCGAGCGCTCCTCCAGCAAGGCGCGGAGCGGGCCGCCGCCCTCCGAGAAGGCCGCGCTCCGTGGCTCACCGCCACCGGCCTGGTCGTGCGCGGGTTCGTGTCGCGCATCGACGGCTCGGTGCAGCTGTACGGGTTGTTCGTGCCCGCGTCGTGGCAGCCGGGCGGCCCGACTCGCCACCGGCTCGACTTTTGGTTTCATGGACGCGGCGAGACGTTGAGCGAGCTGGACTTCATCAACGGCCGGCAGCGTTCGCCTGGCGAGTTCACCCCGGCCGACACGTTCGTGCTGCACCCGTACGGCCGCTATTGCAACGGCAACAAGTTCGCCGGCGAGACCGACGCGTTCGAGGCGCTCGCGCACGCGAAGAAGTTTTATCCCATCGACGACCCGCGCATCGCCGTGCGCGGGTTCTCGCTGGGCGGCGCGGCGTGCTGGCATTTCGCCGTGCATCACGCCGACCAATGGTTCGCCGCGGCGCCTGGCGCCGGATTCAGCGAGACGCCCGACTTCCTGAAGGTGTTCCAAAATGAAACTGTCGAGCCGTCGTGGTACGAGCAAAAGCTCTGGCATCTTTACGACTGCACCGATTGGGCGCTCAACCTCGCGCTTCTGCCGACGGTGGCCTACAGCGGCGAGATCGATCGGCAGAAGCAGGCCGCCGACATCATGGCAAAGGCGATGCGCGCCGAAGGACTGGACCTCGTCCACATCATCGGCCCCGGCACGGCCCATAAATACCATCCCGACTCGAAGACTGAAATCAGCCGCCGCATCGACGCCCTCGCCGCCCGCGGCCGCGACCCCGCGCCTGAACGCCTGCACTTCACGACGTGGACCCTCAAATACAATCGCATGCATTGGCTCGTCATCGACGCTCTCGAGGCCCACTGGGAGCGCGCCCGCGTCGATGCCGAACTCGACCCGCGCGACGACACGGTCCGGCTCACGACGAAGAATGTTGCCGCCCTCACACTGGACTTCGCTCCCGGCCTCTGCCCGCTCGACGGCACGCGCGCCGCCCTCGTCGTCATCGACGGCGCCAAGCTCGAAACCCCCGCGCCCCGCTCCGATCGCTCCTGGCAGGCGCACTTCAGCAAATCCTCCGGCAAGTGGCGGATCAGCCCGGATCCTGCGGCGGAGACTGCATTGCGCAAGCGCCACGACCTTCAAGGACCCATCGACGACGCGTTCATGGACAGTTTCCTGATGGTTCGCCCCACGGGTCAGCCGTGGAACGAGAGATTCGGCGCGTGGACCGCCGCCGAATTCGCCCACGCCACCAACCACTGGCGCTCCCAATTCCGCGGCGACGCCCGAGTGAAGGACGACACCGCCGTCACCACGAACGACATCGCTGCGCACCACCTCGTCCTTTGGGGTGACCCGTCGGCCAATCAACTCCTCAGACGAATTGCCGACGCCCTTCCGATTCGCTGGAACGCACAAACCATCACGCTCGGCCAGGCCACGTTCCCCTCCGCCAACCACGCGCCCGTATTGATCTACCCCAATCCGCTGAATCCCAAAAAATACATCGTCCTCAACATCGGCTTTACGTTCCGGGAGTACGACTACCTCAATAACGCCCGCCAGGTGCCCAAGCTGCCGGACTTCGCCGTCATCGACGTCAGCAAGCCCGTTACCTCCCGCGCCCCCGGCGGCATCGCAGCCGCGGGCTTCTTCGATGAATCGTGGCAGATGCCGCAACAAAGTGTGAATGGGGCCAGATGACGAATGACGACCCGAGCGCTGTGTCAATTGTTGACCCAGAACTGAACCCCTTTTCAGGGTGCAGACAGAGATTTGAGCTTAGCGCATGGAAGCTGAGTTAAATGTGAGCACAACCTGCCATCGTTGCGGTGCGTTCGACCCAACGGGCACGCAGTTCCGCAGCGAACGAATTCCGTTCCGCGGAGATCGAGTCTATTGTCCAAAATGTCACGCCAAGGTGGAGGAAAACGTTCTAATCGGGATTCTCGTGCTCATCGGCCTCTTTGGGCTGATTGGTATTGCCTATCTGCTGCTGGATCCATCATCCGAAGTTGGCCAAGCTGGCCATGTATTCGTGAATGTTTTTCTGTATCCATTCGCCATCTTGCCTTCCATCGTGCTTCACGAATTTGCACATGCGATTGTTGGAAAGTTGGCAGGTCTTGGCGTTTTGAGGATTTGGATTGGCCGTGGCAGAACACTTTATCGCGCAAATCTTTTGGGGTTCGATACGGAATTCAAAATAGTGCCCATTTGCGGAATAACGTTCTTAACGCACGGATTCAAAGAGAAACTCCGTCTCAGATATTTTCTTGCGATACTTGCTGGCCCGCTGGCCAACGCGATTATTCTCACGGTCGCCTGGCAGTTCGTTTCCTGGCGAAACCTCGACTTCGAGAAGTCGATCCAGTTTTGGGCAATCATTTTCTTCATGCAGGTATTCATTCTCATCGGAAACCTCTTGCCGTATCGAACGCGAACAGCAGCGGGAAGCATTCCCACGGACGGGCTATCGCTTTTTCAGTTGGCTGTATCTAAATCACCGGATGTTCTGAATTCACCGGTTCAAGTCCAGTTCGAGAATACGACAACTCAAACTCAAACACGGGGCTGAATCGAACAGGAGATAACGGAGGAAATGGAGAGTCATCGCTCCGGGGCGCGACTCAGGGACAGATCCGGTTCTTGGCCTCCGTTTCCTCCGTTGCCTCCTGTTCAAAAAGATCCGGGGGCAGTGGCCGGATGCGCCCGTCGCAGCTACAGGGCAGAGATTTGCATTGAAACCGCCACCCCGCGTGGTAGGAAAGTGCGCTCCGTATCCGGTGGCGCCGGGCCGATTGGACCGCGAACCGGGCGGCAATGTGAAGCTGACAGCGACAACAAACTTCTGACGCGACGAGATGGGCAAGCCCACTGGATTCATCGATTACTTGCGCGAACTGCCGGCGGACCGCAAGCCGGCCGAGCGGATCAAGGACTGGCAGGAGTTTCACGAGCATTTCCCGGAGCAAAAATTGCGCGACCAGGGGGCCCGCTGCATGGACTGCGGCGTGCCCTTCTGCCACACGGGCGCCTTGCTCAATGGGATGGCGAGCGGATGTCCCATCAACAATCTCATCCCGGAGTGGAACGATTTGATCTACCGCGGCCTGTGGCACGAGGCTCTCGACCGGTTGCACAAGACGAACAATTTCCCGGAGTTCACCGGCCGGGTCTGCCCCGCGCCGTGCGAA